>CAMAXB010000130.1 GCA_945862035.1 Opitutus sp. GAS368 | reverse complement strand
CCCAGCTCCCTCACCCTTCGCTCCGGTGAGACGCAAGCCCTCACCTTCACCCTGACCAATGCGGCGCCCACCGGCGGTCTGCTGCTGGACGTCACCACCGATGTGCCGGATAGCGTGATCATGCCCGAGGTCATCATTCCCGCCGGCAGCAACTCGGCCACGATCAACGTTCAGGGCGGGCGTCCCGGCAGCGGCAGCCTGTTCCTCAAGGGCTTCGGCGTCGGCGAATTGACCGTCGGCGTGACGGTTCAGTAAGCGCCGCGAGCGACCAGCGCATCACTTTCCCGAGGGGCGGACGCAAGTCCGCCCCTTTTTCGTGCCCGCCAGCACCCCCGTTCAGGGTGTTCCCGCCAACCCGAGCGTGAGCACCACGGGACGGTGGTCACTGGCGGCGTTGACGTCGGCCCCCGACAGGATTCGGGCCGTGGGCGCCATGACGACCGCCTGCAGGCCCGGCGAGACCAGCAGGTGGTCGACGCGCGTGTAGCTGTCCTCCGCCCGGTCGCGATGCGTCCAGGTCTCGCCCTGTGCGTCGGTGGCCGGCACCAGCGTGGCGATCGTCCTTGAACCGCGTTGCTGTAGCGCGCGCAGCGGGCGCGAGGAAGGGCCGTCGTTGAAGTCGCCCGCAATGACGAAGCGCTCCGTCGCCGGGTCCGGGTACAGCTTGAGCACGCGGTCCCGGATCGCCTCGGCCTCACCCGCCCGCCGGTTGGCGGACTGGGGATCCTCCTTCCGCTCGGTCGTGCGGCTTTTCAGGTGCAGGGCGAAAACGCTCAGTTCGCGCTCCGCGAAAATCACGGTCACCTCCAGCACGCCGCGCTTCACCGGCTCAGCAGCGCCGAGATAGGTGAAGCGCAGGTCGGCGTGCGCCCTCACCCGAATGAAGGGTCGTCGGGAGATAACGGCGACGTGGCGGGGTTCGTCGCTCGCCTCGAGGATCTCGGCGTGCGGATACACGAGCCCCTCGCCGGCGAGGTCGCGGACGAGCTCGGCGAGGAAGGGCGGCCCTCCGATCTCCTGCAGCACCAGCAGATCGGCATCGAGCCGGTGGAGCACCGCCCGGAGCGCCGCCTTGGCGGCCTCCGGCTTCGGATACTCCGGGCGGTAGCCGGCGGGCGTCATCCGGTTTGCCAGCGTGTAGTTCTCCAGATTATACGTCGCCAGGGTGAGCGATTCGGCCTGCGCCGCCACGACGACAAACCACGGAGCCACGGCTCGCAGCCACCTCGTGATGAATCCAGGCGGGATCATGACGAGGCGGCGACGCGTCGGGGCCGCTCACGCCGTGCGCGCCAGCGCGCGCTCGCGCTCCACCAAGGTGGGGTGCGAGTAGTAAAAACCGCTGAACCACGGATGCGGCGTCAGGTTGCTCAGATTCTTCTGCGCCAGCTTTCGCAAGGCGCCAACCAAGGGCTCGGCGGAGCCAAGCGCTGCCCGGGCGAAGTCATCCGCCTCATACTCAAACTTCCGCGACAGCCGGTTGCCCAGAGGCGAGAACCAAAAGGTCACGAGGCCGCTCAGCAGGCCGAAGAGCAGAAAGGACGGGGCGATTTCTCCGGCCGGCAGGCCAAAGGTGCGATTGAACCAAAGGCTCGACGCGAGCCACGCGAGGGTCGCGAATGCGCCGAGCAGCATCGTGGCCGAGAGGGCGATCATCTTCGGGATGTGCCCGCGCTTGTAGTGGCCGACCTCATGGGCGAGGACCGCCTCGAGTTCGACCGGGGAGAGCTGGTTGATCAGGGTATCGAAGAGGACAATACGACGAAAGCGGCCAAAGCCGGTGAAATAGGCGTTGGAGTGACCGGATCGCTTGCTGCCATCGATCACCTCGATCGTGCTCGCATGAAAGCCCGTGCGCTCGGCCAGCGCCAGCAAGCGCGTGCGCAGCTCCCCCTCCGGCAGGGGCGTCAGCTTGTTGAAGAGCGGCAAAATCAGCTTCGGATAGAGCACGATCATGAGGAGCTGGAAGCCCATGATCAGCACGAAGGCCCCGATCCACCAGTTCGCGCCGATCCAGCGGACGAGCGAAAGCAGGGCCCAAAGCAGCGGAAAGCCAATGAGCAGGCCGAGGGCTGCGCCCTTGAGCTTGTCCGTGACCCAAAGCGCGGGCGTGCTCTTGTTGAACCCGAAGCGCGCCTCGACCCGGAACTGCGCGATCCACTCGAAGGGCAGACTCGGAATGCCGATCAGGAATCCGGCGAGAAGAATGAAGAGCGCATCGTCCCACGCCCCGTCTGGCGCCCAGGAAGCCATTTGGCCGAAGAGCCACGGCAGGATTCCACTGGTGAGGACCAGGGCCAGCACCCCGGCATCGAAGATGAGTTCCAAGCGGCCCAGACGATTCTTTGTTAGCGTATAGTCAACTGATTTGCGATAGGTATCGCCGTCCATGATGGCCGCCACGGCATCGGGTGGGCGCTGCGCATGGCGCAAGACCTCGGCGCGATTGAGCGCGCCCAGCCACACTTCCGCGCCCAGACGGGCGATGATCAGCAAAAGGACCAGCAGGAGAAGCATGCAGGCAATCCATGCACTTTTCTTCGAACGCCAACTCAAAAGACCGCTTCCTTCCCTCAGCGTGGTCCGGCCGGAGCCCAAAGATTGATTGAAAAGCCTTTCCCGTCGCGCATGGTGTTACGGGTGGAAACAAAAGCCACCCGCACACTCTCCTTCGAAGACGCCCTCGCCCAACTTGAGTCCATCGTGGAATCGATGGAATCCGGTCAGGTTCCGCTGGCTGAACTTCTCTCCAAGTTTGAGGAAGGCAACAAGTTGCTCAAGGTTTGCGAGGCACGCCTGAAGGATGCCGAACTCCGGATTGAGCAGCTCGCGAAGCAGAAGGACGCCCTAACGGCGTTTGCCGCGACCGAGACCCCGCGCGAGGCCTGAGTCCGCCCGACCGGCACCCTGACCATTTGTCGATGAACACATCTCCCGAGGCCCTCGCTCCAACGAACGGTCCGCGCTTGCTCGACGGCATCCGCGGCCCCGCCGATGTAAAAGGCCTTTCCGCCACGCAACTTCCGCAACTCGCGCAGGAAATCCGCGATGAGATCATTGCCGTCACCTCGACCAATGGGGGTCATGTAGGCCCCAATCTGGGCGTGGTCGAGCTGACGATCGCACTCCATCGCGTTTTCGACACGCCGACCGACCAGTTCGTATTCGACGTGGCGCACCAAGGCTATGTGCACAAGCTCCTGACCGGTCGCGGCGGCGCGTTTTTCCACAATCTTCGTCGCACCGGTGGGGCCAGCGGCTTTTTGATGCGGGGCGAGAGCGCTCACGACAGCTTCGGGGCCGGGCATGCGGGCACCGCTCTCAGTGCCGCGCTCGGCATGGCCACGGCCCGCGATCTGCGCGGCTCCCATGAGCACGTGGTTGCCCTTTGCGGCGACGCCGCCTTCACCTGCGGCATCACCCTCGAGGCCCTCAACAATGTGGTCAGCTCGACCAAGCGTCTGGTGGTGATCCTCAACGACAACGAGTGGTCGATCGCGCGCAATGTGGGCGCGATCGCGCGCTATCTCAACCGGCTCAGCACCAGTCCGACCTACAACAAGATTCATCACGACCTCGAGAAATTTTTTACCGGCCTGCCCGGCGGGCACGACATGCACCGGGTCTACATGAAGTGGAAGCGGGAGACGAAGGACTTCTTTGTGGAGTCCTCGCTCTTCGAGAAATTCGGTCTGCGCTACCTCGGCCCGATTGATGGCCATAATCTCGACGAGCTGGTCAAGAATCTAGAATTCGCACGCAATTGCGACACGCCGATCCTGCTGCATGTCCTGACGAAGAAGGGCCGCGGCCTGAACGCCGCGATCAGCTCGCCCGAGAAGTTTCACGGGGCGAGCCCCTACGACCCCGAAACGGGCGAAAGCCGGAAGGCTCCCGCAGGAACGCCGCCGAATTACCAGGATGTCTTCGGCCGTGCGCTGGCGACCTTTGCCCAGGCGGACCGGAGGATCGTGGGCATTACGGGCGCCATGCCCAGCGGCACCGGCCTGACTCATCTGGAGAAAGCCTGCCCGGGCCAGTTCTTCGACGTCGGTATCGCCGAGGAACATGCCGTGCTGTTCGCAGCCGGACTCGCCACCAAGGGCATCAAGCCCGTGGTCGCGATCTACTCGACCTTCCTGCAGCGCGCCTACGACCAGATCATTCACGACGTGGCCCTGCAGAATCTGCCGGTTGTCTTCTGCATGGACCGGGCCGGCCTCTCGCATAACGACGGTCCCACCCACCACGGGCTTTTCGATCTCTCGTACCTGCGCTGCGTTCCCAACATCACCCTCATGCAGCCGAAGGATGAGGACGAACTGGTCGACATGCTTCACACCAGCCTCGTTCTCAACGCTCCCGCCTTCATCCGCTACCCCCGCGGGGCCGGCACGGGCGTGAAAATTAAGGACCGCCCTGCCGCCCTTCCCATCGGCCAGGCCGAAGTCCTGCGCCAGGGATCCAACATCATGATCTGGGCAATCGGCCCGATGATCCGCGAGGCCCTGAAACTCGCGGTCCGCCTTGAGGCCGAGGAGAACCTCTCGGTCGGCGTCGTCAACGCCCGCTTCGTCAAGCCCCTGGACCGCGCCCTGCTGCTGAGCCATGCAGCCTGCATCCCCCTCATCGTCACGATGGAGGACCACGTCCAGACCGGCGGCTTTGGCAGCGCCGTCCTCGAGGCCCTGCAGGACGCCGACTGTCCGGCCGTGGTCGAGCGCATCGGCTGGCCCGACAAGTTCATTGAGCATGGCACCACCCCGGAGGATCTCCGCGCTGCCCACGGGCTGTCGCCGGACGAGATCCGCCAGCGAGTGCTCGACCGGTGGCGGAATCGCCAGAGCGCTCCGGTGACGGCCGAGGTTTGATTTCAGGGCGGGGTTCCCCGCGGCTCCGGCTCAACGCCCCCGCCTGGCCGGCACGAAAACTGCCTCGGTCACTGGACAACGCCGTCGACCCTCATAATCATTACCGAAGATCGCCTCCTGCGCGGCCCCCGTGCTCGGAGGATCGAGCTTACCCTTTCCGTTTTTCCCATGCGACTACCCGCCCTCCTCGCCGCCCTTGTCGTCCTTGCATCCCCGCTGCTCGCCCAGAACGGCGACCGTCCCGGAGAGACGCAGGCTCCCCTGCCCGCGCACCTGAGGATTCCGCCCACCCCGGTGCTTTCCGCCGAGGATTCCATGAAGACCTTCCGCGTGGCGCCTGGTTTCCGCGTCGAACTCGTCGCGGCCGAGCCGCTCGTGGTCAACCCGGTGGCGATGAGCTTCGGACCCGACGGTCGCCTGTGGGTGGTCGAGTTCCGTGGCTACATGCCGGATGCCGAGGGGCGCGGCGAGCTCGAGAAGGTGGGCGTCATCGCCACCCTGCGTGACACCGACGGAGACGGCCGGATGGATGAGCGGACCGAATTCATGAGCGGACTCGTCCTGGCGCGAGCCCTCGCCTTGGTCGACGACGGCGTATTGGTGGCCGAACCGCCCAAGCTCTGGTTCGCCCGGGACACCAACGGCGATGGCGTCGCCGACACCAAAACGGAAGTCGCTTCTGACTACGGCATCACGACTAACCCCGAGCACACCGCCAACGGTCTGCTGCGCGGACTCGACAACTGGATCTACAGCGCCAACTACAGTGCGCGCTTCCGCTACGAGGGCGACGGTCGCTTCAGCCGTGAGGTCACCATCAGCCGCGGACAGTGGGGCATCACCCAGGACGATGCGGGCCGCGTTTTCTACAACAGCAACAGCGATCCTTTCCGCGGCGACCTTGTCCCCGCCGAGTACTTCGCCCGGAATCCCTTTCTTGTTGCGCCGCAAGGCAGCGGGATCCGCATCGTGCCGGCCGATCTCCGCATCTGGCCCGCGCGTGTAACGCCCGGCGTGAACCGTGGTTACCGGATCCTCAACGAGGAGGGTAAAATCACCGCGATGACCGCCGCCAGCGGCCCGGCGATCTACCGGGGCGACCTCTTCCCTTCGGACTACGCCGGCAACGCATTCGTGCCTGAGCCGGCCGGCAATCTGATCAAGCGTATCGCGCTGACGGAAAAGGACGGCATCGTCACTGGCCGGAACGCAATCGAGGGCGATGAGTTCCTTACCTCAACCGACGAACGTTTCCGCCCGGTCAATCTGGCGAACGGCCCCGACGGCGCGCTGTACGTCGCCGACATGTCCCGCGGCCTCGTGCAGCACCGCATCTACCTCACCTCGTTCTTGCGCAAGCAAGTCGAGGAACGGAATCTCGCCGGCAACATCACCAATGGCCGCATCTACCGCATCGTGCCTGAGGGTGCCGCCTTGCAACGCACCGCCTTCGATCTCACGCGCCAGACGACCGCCGAACTGGTCGGTCACCTGAGCAAAGCCAATGGATGGTGGCGCGACACCGCGCAGCGCCTGCTGGTGGAGCGGCGCGACCCCGCCGCTGTGGCCCCGCTGCGCGCGCTGGCCCGCGCAGCACAGGCCCCCGCCGTCGCCCGGCTGCACGCCCTTTGGACCCTAGAGGGCATGGCGCAAGTGGACCTTGAGACCATTCTTGCCGCCCTCGGCGACCCTGACGAAAAAGTGGTGATGGCCGCGATGCGCGTGGCGGAGCCGGTTCTCGCCGCAGACGATAACTCCGCGCTGGTCGGCCAGATCATCGCGGCCATGGGCCCGGACGCTCCGGCCCGGGTGACGCTGCAGAAGGCGCTCACGCTGGGAAGCTCGCCCTCTCCGGCCGCCTTGGCGGCCCTCGCCGATTTCGCAGCACGCTTCGGTCGGCAGACCTATATGGCGGACGCAATCGCCAGCGGTCTGATCGGACGTGAACCGGAGTTCATCGCCCTGATCGCTGGCGCGGCGAAGGCGGAAAATGCTGCGTCCACGGTGACGCTCGCGGCCAGCGCTCTTCTGCGCTCGGGACGGGCCGATCCCATCACGGCCCTCCTCGATCAACTCGACCCCAAGTCCGACACGCCGACGTGGATCCGCTCCGCCCTGCTGGCCGGCGTGGAGCGCTTCCTGCCCAAGACGCCGGACGGCAAACCCGTCGCCGCGATGATTGCGGTCGAACCCACCGCCCTGATTGCGCTGGCCTCGACCCGGGAACAGCCCGAGGCGAAGAAGGCGGCCGAGCTCGCCTCCCTCCTGAAATGGCAGGGCAAGCCCGGGCTGGAGGCCGAAACCGCCGCCATCGCTGCGCGGCTTGGGCCCGAACAGAAGATCCAATTTGAAAATGGTCGCGACATCTATGCCGCCGTGTGCGCCGCCTGCCATCAGACCAACGGCGAAGGCCTCAGCGGCCTCGCGCCCCAACTCCTCTACTCCCGCTACGCCCTCGGGCCGGAGGAAGCGCTGATCCGCATCGTGCTCAGCGGCAAGGAGCGCAACGGTCTGGTCATGCCCCCGATCCAGCAGACCCTCGATAACGAGGGCGTGGCGTCCGTCCTGACCTACCTCCGGCAATCGTGGGGCCACAACGCCGACCCGGTCTCCGCCGCAAAAGTGGCGGGAGTCCGTGAAGCCATCCACGGCCGCGAGGATCCGTGGACGGACGAGGAATTGGCCCCCTTCTTCCGGCAGCGTTGATTTCCGGGGGCGGGGGAACGAGGGCCAGGGTCTTCGGCCGAGCCCGGTCGTCGTCCGGCGGTGCGCCCACCCTTCCCGTCCGCAGCATCAACTCCCGGCGGGCCTTGTTGCCCGCACCAACGTAAAAACGCCCGGGACGGACGTCCCGGGCGGTGGCAATCGGCGAGGCTGCGAGTCGACGAAAACGGCTCAGCGAGCGAGCGGACGCACTTTGATGCTGCGGAAGTCGACGCGGTCGCCGTGGTCTTGCAGCAGAATCACGCCCTGCTCCGCCTGGCCAAACGCCTCCTCCTTGGCGAATTTGCTGCGTCCGACCAGCGAGGCAAAGAGCGGTGAGCTGCGGTCGAATTCGACGACCTTGATGCCATTGAGCCAATGCTCCACGCGCTTGTCGGCGCGGGCTACGATCCGCGCATGCTGCCACTCCCCGATCCGCGGGATGACCGCGAGGCCACCCGGCATGCGACCACGAGGAATGAGGTCGTAGAGCGAGCCAAGCGTGCGGTTGCCGCCGGATCCCAGCTTGGCATCCGGATGCTTGGCGTCATCGAGCAGCTGATACTCGAGGCCGAGGCTGGAGCCGTTGGCATTGGTCACATAGTACTTCACACCACTGTTTGCGCCCTCGGTGAGACGGAATTCGAGTTGGAGCTCAAACGCCCCGAACGCCTCGTCAGTGGCGAGATCCGCGCCGGACGGGGTGCCCAGCACGGAGAGAACGCCGTCCTTCATCTCCCAACTGGGGGGGACTGCTCCGCCCTTGGCGGAGCGCCAGCCCTTCGTGCTCTGGCCGTC
>CAMAXB010000129.1 GCA_945862035.1 Opitutus sp. GAS368 | reverse complement strand
AATTTCCAGCAAGTCTGCGTTGCACGCCGTCCCTCGAACCGCTCGCATGTCTGAGTCATCATGGCTGATTTAGCTTCCGCTTCCCCCGCAGTCCGCCGTCCCCGTGATGCCGGGACCGACCCGGCCCGTGCCTTTGCCGGGCGCAACCCTCCCTTCAGCGCCGAGGCCGAGGAATACCTGCTGTCCTGCTGTCTGCTCGACGGCTCCGATACGATTGCCAAGTGCCTGGAGAAACGGATCAGCCCGGCTTCCTTTCATGTTCCGGCCAACCGGATCATCTACGAGAAGCTGTTGGAGCTCTATCAAAAGGCCCCCCCGGTCGCAATCGAGGTGCTCGCCGAGGAGCTCAAGACGGCCCGGTTGCTCGATGAGATTGGCGGCTTTGCCTACTTGATGCAGGTCAGCGGGCGCATCCCGACCACGGCGCAGGCGGACTACTTCATCGAAAAGGTGCGGGAGCTGCATCTGTTGCGGGAGCTGATCAAGGTTTCCACCAGCGCGGTCGAACAGTGCTACAGCTACCAGGGGGGGCTGGAGGAGTTCATCGACAAGCTGGAGCAGGAGATCTTTGCCGTCACCCAGGACCGTATCACGGACGGCGCCCAGCAGATCAAGGCGGCCACGCACGAGGCGATGAACGTCATCACGAAGATGATGATGAAGAAGGGCGAACTCACGGGGGTGACCTCCGGCTTCAAGGACCTCGACCAGTACACCTTCGGCTTCCAGCGGCAGGAAATGATCGTCCTCGCGGCCCGCCCCTCGATGGGCAAGACCTCCCTCGCCCTCAATTTTGCCGAGGCCGCGGCCATGCCCCGGAAAGGCCCCGGGATCACCACCCTGATCTTCTCGCTCGAAATGGGTTCTTCCCAGCTTGCCCTGCGCATGCTGTGCGCGCGAGCCCGCGTGAACATGAAGCTCCTGCGGGACGGCCTGCTTTCCAAGAATGGCGAGGAACAGCAGCGCCTGCTCACCGCGGCGGACGAGTTCTCCAAGTCTGCGATCTATATCGATGATTCCAGCCATTTGACCATCATGGAGTTGCGAGCCAAGGCGCGGAGGCTGTCCGCGCGCCAGAAGCTCGGCTTTATCATCGTTGATTACTTGCAATTGCTCAGCCCGACCGATCCGCGAGTGCCGCGCGAGCAGCAGGTTGCGGAAATTTCGCGTGGATTGAAGGCACTGGCGAAGGAACTTGATGTCCCCGTTTTGGTGCTCAGTCAGCTCAATCGTGCATCGGAAAAGGAAAACCGGACGCCCAAGCTCTCCGACCTGCGTGAATCAGGCTCGATTGAGCAGGATGCTGATGTTGTTCTGATGCTGGCCCGGCCCCGCGACGCGGACGAGAAGTTCCAAGTGGCGGCAGACTCGGCAGAGTTAATCGTTGCCAAGCAACGAAACGGACCAGTAGGAGAATTGAAGCTTACCTTCCTCAGAGACATAACCCGCTTTGAAAACTACACCCAGTAACCCGCTTGCGCGGGTCGCACGTACCTTCCTTGTCGCCATTCTCCTGCTTTCCGGGGGCTTGCGCGGGGTGGCGCAGATCGGCCCGGGTGGGCAGGCGGGCCAGGCCGCCCCGGCGCTCCAGGTCGGCTCGCTGGCGGTCCGCTTCGTCGGCACGGCTAACGTCAGCGAGGACGTGGTGCGCGCCAATATTCAGATGCGCTCCGGCGGCGCGGTCGACGACACGATCATCGATCGCGACATCCGTTCCCTTTACCGGACCGGCCTGTTCGAGTTCATCGAGGTCAAGCGCGAGAATGTCCCGGGTAACCTCGTCAATCTGGTGGTCGAGGTGACGCCGAAGTTTCGCGTCCTGACCGTTCGCTACGACGGCAACACCCGGGTCAAGGACACCCGGTTGGAGAAGGAAACCAAGACCCGCGCCAATCTCGCGTTGGACGAGCGTCAGGTGAAGGAGGACGCGGAGAAGCTGCGCGAGTATTATCAGAAAACCGGTTACAATAAGGTTTCGATCAACTACCAGATCGAGCGCGAACGCACCACCGGCTTCGGCACGGTCACTTTCCAGATCAGCGAGGGCCCCCGGGTCAAGATCAAGGACATCGAGTTCACCGGCAACGACAACGTGAAGCCCCGCCGCCTCCGCAAGGAGATGGAGACCAAGCGCTGGTGGGTCTTCTCCTGGATCACCGGCAGTGGACGCTTCAAGGACGAGTCCTTCGAGGATGACCTCGACAAGCTCCGCGACTATTATCGCGAGCAGGGCTTCCTCGACGTGGAGATTGCCCCGGATCGGATCGCCTTCGACTACCCGGAGCCGGATCGCCTGGTCGTCACGATCAACGTCACGGAGGGCCGCCAGTACAAGATCGGTGACATCAATTTTGTGGGCAACGAGCTGCACTCTGCGGAGCTGCTCACGCTCGTGCTGACGCAGCGCAAGGGCATGGTCTTCACGCCCTCCAAGCTGGATGAGGATACCCAGAATCTCGAAAAGTTCTACGGCCGGGATGGCTACCTGAACACCCGGGTCCGCCTGATCCGCAAGCCGAACCTCTCAACCGGTGACATCGACATCGAGTACACGCTGAACGAGAGCGAGCAGTTCTCGGTCGAGTCGATCAACATCGAGGGCAACACCAAGACCAAGAGCATCGTGATCCTGCGCGAAGTGGTGCTCGGGCCGGGCGATATTTTCAACACGACCCGGATGGACATCTCCAAGAACCGCCTGGACAACACCCGGTTCTTTGAGGACGTGAACATGACGGACGAGACGACGAACCTGCCGGGCCGCCGCAATCTGAAGATCGCCGTGCGCGAGGGCCGCACGGGCAACCTGACCTTTGGCGCGGGCTTCAGCTCGCTCGAGAGCGCCGTGTTCTTTGCCGAGGTGACGCAATCCAATTTCGATCTCTTCAACCGCCGCTCTTTCTTCCAGGGCGACGGCCAGAAGTTCCGCCTGCGGATGCAGGTGGGATCGCAGTCGAGTGAAGTCATCCTTTCCTTCGAGGAACCTTGGCTCTTCGACCAGCAGCTGGCCCTTGGCTTCTCGCTGTACCGGACGACCTCCGACTACAACAGCTCGTTCTACGAGGAAATCCGCACTGGGGCCGAGGTCTTCCTGCGCAAGCGGCTCTTTGAATGGGTCGATGGCCGCCTCTCGTACACGTATGAAATCATCAATCTCGACAATGTTGACCCCTCGGCGCCGGCGGTGATCCAGGCGCTGGCGGGCGAGCAGAACATCTCCAAGGTCGGCCTCCAGCTGCTGCGCGACACGCGCGACAAGATCGTCAACACCACCTCTGGCAGCCGCATGGAGCTCAACACCGAGGTCGCCGGCGGGGTCTTCGGCGGCGACCTGAACTACTACCGTCTGGAGTTCCGTGGTTCCCAGTTCCTCCCCCTGTTTGCGGCCCAGACGCAGGTCATCTCGCTGATTGGTCGCGCCGGTGTGGTCGAGGCCTACGGTGACTCCGCCTCGGTGCCCTTTTACGAGCGCTTCTTCCTGGGTGGCCCCTACACGTTGCGTGGCTTCGAGTACCGGGAAGTGGGTCCCCGTGACTCCACGGGCGAGCCGACGGGCGGCGGTACTTATGGCATGCTGAGCGTTGAATACTCTGCGGACATCGTGTCCCCGATCCGCTTCGCCCTGTTCTACGACGCGGGCTTCGTCAACGAAGGCGCCTACGACTTCGCCCCCGGCGGCTATAACGACAATTTTGGCATTGGTTTGCGTTTGTTTGTGGCGGGTGCACCCCTGAGCCTTGACTTCGGGATTCCCCTGACCACCGACGACAATGACGAGGGCAACCAATTTAACTTTTCCTTCGGCACCCGCTTCTGATCTAGTTTTCTCTCTGACCAACCCTATGAAGACCATCCGCAATTCACTCTGTGTCCTCCTAGCCATTGGCGCCTCTGCGCTGGGCCTCGTGGCGCAGCCCGCCCCAAAGATCCTCGTCGTCGACATGGCGACCCTCTATGACGGCCACTACAAGACCCAGGAGCAGACCGCCAAGCTCCAAGCCGACGAGCAAAAGGCCCAGCAGGATCTCGAGAAGCTCAACGCCGAAGGCAATACCCTCGTCGAGCAGTACCAGGATCTTGTCGAGCAGGCCAAGAACCCGGCTCTCTCCGATGACGCCAAGAACAAGGTGGGCGAGGACGCCCAGCGCAAGCTGGAGGAGATCCAGGGCAAGCAGAACGAGGTGCAGAATTTCCGCACCAATATCCAGCGCTCGCTCCAGACCCGCATCCAGACCTTCCGCTCGCTGATGCTCGAGGAGATCGGCAAGATCGCCGCGGACGTCGCCAAGGAGAAGGGCGCCACGCTCCTCATCGACAAGTCAGGTCCCTCGCTGATCGGCATCTCCAATTTCCTCTACGTTGATCCCGCCTATGACATCACCCCGGAGGTTGCGGCCGTCGTGAATCGTGATCGTCCCGCCGGCATGCCAGCGGCCGCGGCTCCCGCCCCGGCGGCTTCGGCGGAGACCTCGGGTTCGGGCGCGACGGCTCCGTCGGTCAGCTTCCCCGGCGCCGCCAAGTAAGTCGGCCTCAGGCTTTCGCTTTTCAGCCCCGCGGTGACGCGGGGCTTTTTGTTTTACAGAAGAGAACCGAGAAAACGGAGTTGGGATTGGTGTAGCCGGGGTCGCTGACCCCGGGGATCGGGATCGGGATCGCCGGACCCGGGTCAACGCCCCAGCTCCACTCACCTCAGGCCTGCGCGAGCAGGCGGTGGAGCGTCTCGTCGACCAGCTTGGGGTTGGCCTTACCCTTGGCGGCCTTCATCACCGGACCCTTGAAGGCATTGATTGCGCTCTCCTTGCCGGCCTTGAATTCGGCGAGGGCCTTGGGATTGGCGGCGATGGACTCGCGGCACCAGCCCTCGAGCTCGTCCGCATTGGTCTCTGCCTTGAGTCCCTTGCGCTCGACGATGACGCCGGGCTTGTCGCCGGTGGCAGCCATATCGACAAAGACTTCCTTGGCGGCGTTGTTCGTGACCGTCCCGCTGTCGACGAGTGCGACCAGCTCGGCGATGTGGGCGGGGGTGACCTTGGAGTCGGCCAGCGCGACCTGGGCGTGGCTGAGTTCGCGCAGGAGGTCGTTGACGATCCAGTTGGCCGCGGCCTGCGGTCGCCCGCACAGCTTGGCGGCCTGTTCGAAGAAGTTGGCGAGGGCACGATCCCAGATCAGCACCGAGGTGAGGGTGTAGGGGATCTGGTACTGCGTCAGAAAGCGGCGCTGCTTGTCGAAGGGAAGCTCGGGGCATTCGGTCTGGATGCGGGCCTTCCAGGCCGCATCGACCTTGACGGGCATCAGATCGGGGTCTGGAAAGTAGCGGTAGTCATGCGCCATCTCCTTGGTGCGCAGCGATTGCGACGTGCCGGTCATCCCGTCGTAGTCGCGCGTCTCCTGCACGATCGTGCCGCCGCTCTGGACGACAGCGATCTGGCGCTTGATCTCGTGCTCGATGCCATCGCGCACGAACGAGATCGAGTTGAGGTTCTTGAGTTCGACCTTGGTGCCGAGCCGGGTCTCGCCGACCGGGCGGATGGAGATGTTGGCGTCGCAGCGCAGCTGACCCTTCTCCATGTCACAGTCGGAAATCCCGCCGTAGATCATGGTGGCGCGGAGGGAAGTCAGGTAGGCGTAGGCCTCCTCGGCGCTGCGGATGACGGGCTCGGACACGATCTCCATCAGTGGCGTGCCGGCGCGGTTATAGTCGACGAGGGAGTCGTGGGCGAAGTGGTTGAGCTTGCCGACATCCTCCTCGAGGTGGATGCGGGTGAGGGCGATGTGGGTGTGCTCGCCCATCACGTTCCGGGCGGAACCGGGCAGCTCGATCTCGACGCGGCCGCCGACGCAGATCGGCTGGTCGTACTGGGAGATCTGATAGTTCTTCGGGGAATCCGGGTAGAAATAGTTTTTCCGGTCCCACTTGCAGATGGGCGCGATCTCGCAGCCAAGGAGCAGACCCGCCTTGATGATGGCATCGAGGGCGGCCTTGTTCATCACCGGCAGTACGCCGGGCAGCGCCAGCACGACCGGATCGGTCAGGGTATTCTCCGGCTGCCCGTACCCGGCGGCGACTCGGGTGAAAACCTTGGAGTGGGTCTTGATCTGAACGTGGACCTCAAGACCGATGACGGCTTCGTAGTTCATCTAGGAAAGGAGCTAGGAGTTAGGAGCTGGAATCTAGAATTCGATCGAGGCGGCTCTTCTCGCTTCTCGATTCTAGATTCTCGCTTCTGATTGAGTTAGAGCGTGGGAGTCTTTTTGCCCCACGCATGCGGGGCGTCGTAGGCGTTCGCGACCGCAAGGAGGTCGGCTTCGCGGAAGGGCTGGCCGATGAGCTGCATGCCGATGGGCAGGCCACCCCGGGAGAAGCCGCACGGCACGCTGATGCCGGGGAGCCCGGCGAGATTCACGCCGATGGTGTAGACGTCGCAGAGGTACATCGCCAGCGGGTCGGCCTTGGCGCCGCGCTTGAACGCGGGCGTGGGCGAAGTGGGGGTGAGGATCACGTCGACTGACTTGTAGGCCTCGAGGAAATCGTTGCGGATGAGCGTGCGGACCTTCTGCGCGCGCAGATAGTAGGCGTCATAGTAGCCGCTCGAAAGCACGTAGGTGCCCAGGATGATGCGGCGCTTCACTTCCGGCCCGAAGCCCTCGGCGCGCGACTTGAAGTAGACGTCGAGGATGTCCTTGGCCTCCTTGGAGCGATGGCCGTAGCGCACGCCGTCGTAGCGGGCGAGGTTGGAGGAACACTCGGCGGTTGCGATGATGTAGTAGACGCCCACGCCGTACTCGGTGTGCGGCAGGGAGACGTCCTTGATTTCGCAGCCGATCGACTTGTAGTACTCGACGGCCTTCTGCACGGCGGCCGCGACCTCGGGGTCGAGGCCTTCGCCGAAGTATTCCTTCGGAATGCCGATCCGCCACGGGCCCGGCTTCTCCTGGAGGGCGGCGCGGTAGTCGGGGATCTCCGTCTTGAATGAGGTGGAATCGCGTTCGTCGTGACCGGCGATGGCCCTGAGCAGGAGGGCCGAGTCCTCCACCGTGCGGGTGAACGGACCGATCTGATCAAGTGACGAGGCGAAGGCGATCAGGCCGAAGCGCGAGACCAGGCCATAAGTTGGCTTGAGCCCGACGACATTGCAGAGGGCGGCGGGCTGGCGAATCGAGCCGCCGGTGTCGGAGCCGAGCGTCGCAATGGCCTCGCCGGCGGCAAGCGCAGCGGCGCTGCCACCCGAGGAGCCACCGGGCACCCGCTCGAGGTCGTACGGGTTGCGGGTGGTGTGAAAGGCGGAATTCTCCGTCGACGAGCCCATCGCAAATTCATCGAGATTGAGCCGGCCCCAGCAGACCGCGCCGGCCTGTTTCAGTTTCTGCGTGACGGTGGCATCGTAGGGGGAGATGAAATTCGCCAGCATCTTGCTCGAAGCCGTGAGCGGCTGACCGGCGACCGCGATGACGTCCTTGAAACCGATGGGAATGCCATCAAGCGGCCCGCGGGCCTGCCCAGCGGCGCGACGTGTGTCCGAGGCCGCGGCCTGGGACAGCGCATCGGCCTCGTCGAAGGAGTTGAACGCCTTCACCTGGAAGTCGACCGCCTTGGTCCGGGCGATGACGGCCTGCGTGAGCTCAGTCGACGTGATGGTCTTTGCCGCGAGCTGGTCGGCAAGTTCGGTCAGCGTACGGAAGTAGAGGGGCATCTGGGAAAGGAGCTAGAAGCGAGGAGCGAGAATCTAGAATAGGAACTAGACGGTACGGCGGCTTGGAGAATTCTAGATACTGGCTTCTGGCTTCTAGATTCCCTGGCGAAGCCCTCATTCCATGACCTTCGGCACCACGATCATGTGGTTGCGCTGGGCCGGGGCATTCTGGAGGGCGAGCTCGACGGGAAGACCGGGCTGCGCGACATCCTCGGCCCAGACATTGTAGACGGGAAAGGCGTGGGCGGTCGCCTCGACTTGGGAGACGTCCACTTTGCTCAGCTGCTCAATATGATGCAGCACATCGCCAAGCTGCTGGGCAAATTCGGCTTTTTCCTCCGGCGTGAGCGCCAGTCGCGCCAGATTGGCGACATGGTCGATGTTGAGTTCGATGGGTGACGACATGGTCGGTGTGAAAAGTAGCGAGTAGCGGGGAGTGAGTAGCGAGTAGAAAGCAGCGGGTTGCAGCAGGTGGCGGATCGAATGCTCGCTACTCGCTACTCACTCCTCGCTACTTCCGAATCTGGTACGTCGTCGTCTTGACGAGTTCGTCTTGGATCTTGGTGAAGACCGCATTGACCTCGTCGTCGGTGAGGGTGCGTTCGGGGGAGCGGAAGACGAGGCTGAAGGCCAGGCTCTTGGTGCCCTCCGGCAGGCCCTTGCCCTGATAGACGTCGAACAC
>CAMAXB010000128.1 GCA_945862035.1 Opitutus sp. GAS368 | reverse complement strand
CTTGATTAGGGCCTGCGGATAGTCGAGATCCGCCGAAAGAAACACATCGAACGGCGCGCCATGGCCAATCTGGGCGACGAGGCTACCCGAGGCCCCGGTCGTGGCGGTGAGGACGACCTCGGGCGCCTCGCGCCGGAAGGCGGCATTCAGCTCGTCCATGGCGTACACCAGATTGGAGGCGGCGGCGACCGACAGCGCCTGGGCCGCGCGCGCCGGCGTGGCGGCGAACGCGATCAGGAGGGCGAACGTAGTGCAGCGAAGGAAGGGCATGACCTCTGATCAGGGTGCGGGCACCCAGAAGGACTTCACCAGTTTTTCGTGCCCGTGTTGGTTCAGGCCGCGGAAGCTGACCGACACCGCGCCCTCGGCGTCGAGCACATCGACCACGGCAAACAGGCCCTCGCCCGCTTGGGGAACAACGGGGCCATGACTCCAGGGGCCCGAGCCCGTCGTACCGTTGTCGTCAAGGGGGCCCGCCTGAAAGACGGGAAACCCTGCGCCCCCGCGGGTGCCGTAGCGATTGTTGGAGCCATCGTCGGCAGCGAGCACATCACCATCGCCGGACAGGAAGCAGACGCCGGTGATCCCGTGCTCGACCATCCAATCACTGAGCGCGTCGCGTTTAGCCGGATACCGTCCCCAGCCATCGTGGCCGGCCGGCGGCGATAGCCATGCAGAAGGGCTGATGATAGGGGTGAGCGGGTAACGCTCCCTTGCAGCGAGGAGTTCGCCCTTCGGCCACGCGAGCTGCCGCGCTCCGAGCAGGGCGGTTCCTGCCGGTCCCCGCTCCGTTCGGACATCGAGCCCGAGGAAACGCACCCGGCCCACCGTGAAACGGTGGTTGATCGTGCCCTCGGGGGTGGCGGGATCAGCGAGGGTAGGGAAGGGGAAGTACTCCCGAAAACTCGCGTGGGCGGCCGCACGGGCGGGCACCGCGCTTCCGGCAGCGCCGTAGTCACGCGCATTCCACGTGGAGACAAGGGGCACGGTCCGGTCGAGGTTAGCCTGAGTGAAAGAGAAGAGAACGGATTCGTAGGCCGCGCGAAAGCCATCGCGATCCATCGCGCCGAACGCAGCGTCATGGAGGTTTCCCGTCACGGTGAAGAAGAGCGGGGCGCCGGATTTGATCTCCGAGTAAACCCCGTGATCAGTTCCGGCGTTGGCGCCGGAGGAGAAGGCAAAACGAAAGGACGCCGCTTGTTCCTCCCAGGGCAGCGTCGTGAAGCGGCCGGTCCGCTGTTCGTCGCGCTGGGCTCCCACCCGGATCCGGTAAGAGGAGCGGGTGGAGGGTTTGAGGCCCACCGCGCGAAAGTGTGACATGTCCGGCTGGTCCCCGGGGCGGTCGCTGGTCTCCCCGAAGGTCAAGAACTTCGCGAAATCCGAGGAGGTACTGACCTCCAACGTGGCAAAAAGTCGGCTGAAAGGCCGGGCCACCACGGTCGCCGCATCGCTGGTGACACCCCCCGACCAGGGACCGGCCGCGACCGACTGGGCATTGAGCGGAAGGATCCCGGCCGCGAGGGCGATGACTGAAAGGAAAAGGAGGGAGCGCAGACGAAACATCGACCCTCGAGACCTACGCATGCGTGGCGTTGCAAGCGAATGGAAAAGTGTCCTGCTGAATCCGATTCATGACGGCTACCACCCTTCCTCTCACCCCGGTCACGATCCTGTGCGGATTTTTGGGGGTGGGTAAGACGACCCTGCTGCTCCATCTGCTCGGGCAGGCGGAAGGCCGGCGCTGGGCGGCGGTCGTCAATGATCTGGCCAGCGTGAACATCGACGGCGCCCTGGTGCGGTCTGCGACCGGTGTGGGCGAGATGGTCGAGATCGGCAACGGTTGCGTGTGCTGCTCCAGCAAGGACGAACTCGCGGAGACGATCGTGAAGCTGGCCTTGACTGGACGGCCTGGCGGGCCGGAGGGTCGGCCTTTCGACCACATCCTCGTGGAGACGACCGGCGTGGCGGAACCGCGCGGGATCGCGAATCTCTTCCTGCGGAAAAATCCCTTCGGACGATCCCTCGCGGATTTCGCGACCCTGTCGGCGCTCGTGACCGTGGTCGATGCCCGGGCGTTGCTTGAGCAATGGGAGGATCGGCCCCTGCGCAGGGTGGTCGCAGGCACGGAGCGTCCCGTGGTCGAGCTCCTGCTCGACCAGGTGGAAGTGGCCGATGTCGTTGTCATCAACCAGTGCGACCGCATCAATGATCGTGAGCGGGCGCGGATCGAGGCGGTCCTCGAGGGCCTCAATGCGCGGGCTGAGCGCGTGGGCACGGAACACGGCCAGGTGGCATCGGAGTTTCTGCTGGGCCGGGTGCGCTTCGATCCCAGCGCCACACTGGGCGGAGCGCGGTGGATTGGCACCTTGAACGCGGTCGCCCCGATCGCCGGACGGTCACTGGTGTCTCGTGCTCCGGCCTCGGCCGCCCGGCCTGAGCATGAGCGCAAGTACGGCATCCGCAGCTTCGTCTATCAGGCTCGCCGTCCCTTTGACCGGGTCGCGCTGACCCGCGTCCTCGCTTCGGGTTTGCCGGGCCTGTTGCGGGCCAAGGGCTTTTTCTGGGACGCCTCCCAGCCGGATGAAATGGGGCTCGTCTCCGTGGCGGGCGGGGTCGTGCGCATCGAGTTTCTCAGCTATTGGTGGGCGGCGCTGGTGGAAAGCGGCAAGGCGCGGCGCGAGGACCGCCCCCCGATGATCTGCGCGCTCTGGAAGGAACCCGGTGGCGACCGTCGGCAGGAGATCGCCCTGATCGGCATCGGCCTCGACGAGTCGGCGGCTCGGGCGGCGCTGGACGGGTGTCTGGTGTGAGGGAGTTGCGGATTGCGGAATGCGGAATGCGGATTGCGGAAACGTGCGGGCGGCTCGCCACGAATTTGAAATTTGAAATCTCAAATCTGAGATCCACGAACGGCTACGCCGGTCGTGCTCAGGCGCCGTAGCGGCGCTTCATCTCGCTATAGGGAAAGTGGCGTCCCGGGCACACCGTGCGGTTGCGATCAACCAGCCGGTGGACCGTGAACGCGGGCCGTCCGCCGAGCGGAGCTTCGATCCGCAGCCAGTCGACCAAGGCGGTGAACGCGGCGAGCTGCTTGGGTCCGGGCGGACGCTTCTCGAAATTGCCGACCAGGCAGATGCCGATTCCGGACGCGTTGAAGGAGGGATTGCGGACGTGGCCGCCATCGAGCTGTCCGCGCCACCGCGAACCGATCTCGATCTCGCCGTCGCCCGAGTCGCGGCCATTGCCGATCACGAAGTGGTAGGCGAGCCCGTTCTCCATGCCGCGTCGGCGATGGGCTCCATCATACGATTTCGCGCTGCCGTCCTCAATTCCGCTGTGGTGGGCGACGATGTGACGCCAGCGTCCGCGGCGGATGTTCAGACCGCGCGTTGCCGCAATCACGCCCGCCAGGCTGGCGGGAGCTGGGGCGGCGACCGTCGGGATGATGAGCCGCTGCCCGGCCTGGATTGAGTCGGTGCGCAGCTTGTTGCGGACCTTGATCGCCTCGACGCTGACGCCGTGTTTCTGCGCGATAACCGTGAGGCTTTCGCCCTTGCGCACGGTGTAGTTGATTTCGCGGACGGGGGCCCGTTGTCCGAACAGATCGCTGGCACCTCCGGCCAGCCCGAGCAGGGCCAGCCCGGTCGTTTGGAGAAACGTGCGCCGCGTGGTCAACCCCAGTACCATACCATTGCCGTCAACCCTCGCGCCGGGGCGGGGTCGCGAGGGTTTGCTGGAGCATGAGCTTGGTCACGGCGATGCGTGGCCGGGTGAAGCGCCATTGCCGGGTGCCGCGGTCGTCGAACACCGTGACGACCGTTTCGAGCAGCGGGCATCCAGGATCCCGGCAGGCCAGCTCGCTGACGGTGATCGGCGCGTTTTCATCGATGGCGAGAACCTCCCGCGTCCAGCGTTTGATCGCGCTGGTGTGGGCGGGATCGCCCGCGGCGTTCTCCGCGCCCTCAACCGGAATGAACGAGTGGCCCATCGGTTAATGCAGAGTCGTTTTTGTGACGTTCAAGTAACCTATTGGGTTACTTTTGATGCGGGTCGCAGGGGGTCGAGGGAGATTTCCGGTTCAGGCCTCGCAGCGGAGGACGTAGACGATGCCCTTTTCGCTACCGACGGCGAGCAGGCGGTCGTCGGGTGACCAGACCAGCTTGGTCGCTGCGGCAGGCATACGGACGGTGGCCCGGAGCGGTTGCTTGCGCTCGGGGCTCCAGAGCATGAGCACGCCGTCGGCTGATGCTGTGGCGAGCACGCCGTGTCGGTGCTGGAACGCGACGGCGCAGACCTTGGCGTCGTGCGGGAACATCAGGGGCTCGCGGCCTTCCGGTCCGGCCCCGGTGCAATCCCAGAGGCAGGCATCCCGGCCGCCCCCGGTCGCCAGCCAGCGGGAACTTTGGTCGAAGGACAACTCCTTCACTTTCCCCTCGTAGCCGCTCATGTGGAATTCCTGATCCTCCTCCGGGAGCCAGAGGTGTACGCTGGGATCCTGGTTTCCGGAGACGAGCCAGCGGTTGTCGGGGGACCAGACGAGTGCATGGATCCCGTTGGCGTAGGGAAACTCCTTTTGCGCCACATAGTCGTCCGCATCCCATAGACAGACGCCGCCGAAGTAGGCGCTGGCAAGGCAACCGCCTGCGGGCTGCCAGGCGATCGCCGAGAGTGTCTTCGGTGCCGGCTTGAAGGTATGCCGTACCGCCCCGTCGCCGTTGAGCAAAACGAGGCTGCGCCCGGCTGCCGCGGCGAGACAGATGTCAGAGGTCAGAGGTCGGAGGTCAGCGGACGGATTTTCAGGCACTGACACCTGACCTCTGACTTCTGAATTCTCTGCACGACCCGGCCTCCACGCCAGATGTTCGACCCAGCCGCCGGGCAGTGGGGTGGTGGCGGTGTGCTGGCCGCTGGCGGTGTCCCAAAACTTTACGTTCCCGTCCTGCCCGCCGGTGGCGAGGAGGGGTTGAGTCGGGTGCCAGGCCAGGGCGTTGGCGCCGTCGGTGTGCCCGGGGAGCAGGTGCTGGCGCGCACCGTCTTTGGCCGCAAAGAGGCTGACCGGGCCCGCCGCCGAAACGGCCGCGAGCTCAGTCCCCGCCGGTGACCAACCGAGGTCGATCACATAGTCGTCGAGCTGCGCCGCCCAGTGCTTGGTCAATTGCATGCCGGAAAACTACACGCGGAGCCCCCGTCGCGCGCAAGGCGCGAGTCACCCCGAGAGCCCCGCCGCGGCCATCGTGTAACCCAATAGGTTACACGATGGCGGCGTTGTCCGGCGTTGGCGGGGGGTTGAAACGGTGGGGGTTGGGGTGCGGTTAAGGGGGGGCAGGGCAGGGTGGGGCATGGTCACCGCTGTCCGCCTGCTTGCCTTTGCCGGGAGCGCCCGCCGGGGCTCACTCAATCGGAAGCTGCTGGTCGCCGCGGTGGAGGCGGCGCGCGCGGCGGGGGCGGACGTCACGCTGATCGATCTCAATGACCACGTACTGCCCTTGTATCACGGCGACCTCGAGGACGCCCAGGGCTTGCCGCCCGCGGCCGCGGCTCTGGTTGCGCTGATCCAATCCCACCACGGGCTGCTCGTTGCCTCACCCGAGTACAACGGGAACGTCACGCCCTTGCTCAAGAACACGATCGATTGGTGCACGCGCGCCGACGCCAACCCCTTTGCCGGAAAAGTCGCCGCGGTCGTCTCGGCCTCGCCGGGTCCTTTCGGGGGCGCGAAGTCGCTCCAGCAGGCGCAGCAGCTTCTCTTCAAGCTGGGGTGTCACGTGGTGCCCGGCGGGACCACGCTCGCGCAGGCCGACAAGGCCTTTCACGCGGAAGGCCGCCTGACGGACGCCCGCGCCCTCAAGTCGCTCAAGGCCCTCGCCGCCAGCCTAGTGGAGTTGACCCGAAAGATCAGCTGAGCTGCGAGTCCTCGGCAGAAACGATTTTTCACCACGAAAAACACGAAACACACGAAATGGGACTTAGATCTCCGAGTCCGACACTTTAGTGTGTTTCGTGTTTTTCGTGGTACAGCTTCAAATTCGCGCCGATTCGCGTGATTCGCGGGCGCTGTCCGCCGCCGGTTCTCCTACTCAGACGAGGCAGCTCTTGAAACCCTCGTTGAGGGCCGCGCGGTCGAGGCTCTTGCCGATAAAGACGAGCGTGTTGGTCCGAGGATCCTTGCCCCACGGACGATCGAACTTGGCGTCGAAGAGCATGTGGACACCCTGAAAAACGAGGCGCTTGTCTGACCCCTTGATGCTGAGCACGCCCTTCATGCGGTAGAGGTCGTTGCCCTTGGTCTTGAGCAGTTCGTTGATCCAGTCGTTGAGGCGCTTGCCGTCGAGCTCGCCGGTGGTGCTGATGCCCACGGAAGTGACGTCCTCCTCGTGGGAGTGGGTGTGCTCAAAGTCCTGCTGCCAGACCGGCCGGATGTTCTCTCCGCCCTGCTGGATGTGCAGCGGCTCCTCGCCGCAGCCTTCGAAGACCAGGTAGTGGCCGGGGGTCTTGATCGTGAGCGGGTAGTGGCCATGACCCTCGTCGAGCAGCAGGCGGTGCAGAACTGCGCCTGGCATGACGGGATCGCCGGCCTTCACGCGACTCTCCCAATCCGAGAAGAGCACCACGGCCTGGTCGCGGGCCGCGTCGAGGTCGGCGGCATCGAGCGACTTGACGGGCAGGATGACCACATCGAGCTCGTTCTCGTTGCCCTGATGATGGTGGTGATGATGCCCGTCCTCGCCGTGGCCATGAGCATGATCATGGCCCGCGTGGTCGTGGTCATGATCATGATCGTGGTCGGCATGTCCAATCACCAGATCGAGCGTGCCGGCCGGAAGGGGATAGGCGCCGGCCCATTCGAAGGGGTACGACGGCTCCATAAACTTCGGGTCGATCTCCGTCGCGCGGGAGAGATTGAACCCGCCGACGTCGAGCACGTGCTTGAGGTCGACGGCGGAGTTCTGGGCGCGATGGACCTTGGCGTAGGCGTTCATCTTGCGGATCCGCGCCTCCAGAGCGTCGAGCTCGGCAGGTGTGACCAGATCCGTCTTGTTGAGGATCAGGACGTCGGCGAAGGCGATCTGCTTCTTGACCTCGGGGGAATCGCCGAGGTGCAGCAGGACATGTCGCGCGTCGACGACGGTCACGATCGCGTCGAGCCGGAACCGGCTGCGCATCTCGTCGTCGGTGAAAAACGTCTGCGCCACCGGGCCGGGGTCGGCGAGGCCGGTCGTTTCGATCAGGATGCCGTCGAGGCGATCCTTGCGTTTCATCAGCCGGCCGAGGATGCGGATGAGATCACCGCGGACGCTGCAGCAGATGCAGCCGTTGTTCATCTCAAAAATCTCCTCGTCGCTCTGGATCACGAGCTGGTTATCGACCCCGACCTCCCCGAACTCGTTCTCGATCACGGCCAGCTTGCGGCCATGCTGCTCGGTGAGGATGCGATTGAGCAGGGTGGTCTTGCCGGCGCCGAGGAAGCCGGTAAGGACGGTGACGGGAATGGGCGTGTCGTTGGACATGAAGAGGAGACGGATGCTGCCACCCTCAGGTGGCCGTGATCACCGATAGAGAGGGAAGATTCCAGGCAGAGGCAAGCGGCTTGGCTGGTGCATTTCAGTGGCCGGCCACGGCCGTCGCGATGCCAAGTCCGCAAAGCAGCAGGCCGAGGATGCGCGGATTCGGCCGGGAGAGCCAGGGCAGGCGCGCCGTACCCTTGAGCGTGAGCCAGGTGAGGGTCAGCATGCTGCCGAGCGTGGCGGCGGCGAGGACGGCGCTGAGCCAGACGACGCCCGCCGGTCCGTAGGGCACGGCGGTCAGGTAGACCGGGAGAAAGAGTTCGCAGGGCGATAGCGTCAGCGTGACAAACAGGCCCCACAGGGCGGCGTGATCTGTGGCCTCTGGGATGAGCTGGCTGGGTCGCCCCTGGCAGTGGTCGCAACTCGTGCCGTGGGGGGTGCGCAAGGCCAGCCAGGCACCCAGGCCGATGAGCAGGGCGGCCACGGCCAGATGGAACGCGTGGTCAAACGCCTCGCTCAGTTCGAAGCCGAACCAGGCGAGGCCGGTGCCGAGCAGGGTGGTGGTCAGGATGTGTCCGCCGCCCGCCAGCGCGACGGCGAAGAGCACCTGGCGCTGGGTCCATCCGCGCGCCCGTCCGACCATGACGAACGGCAGCCAGTGCGTCGGGATCGCGGCGTGGAGGAGCGCGACGGCGAAGCCGGTGGCGGTGATGAAAAGGAAGGGACTGTCGGGCGTTGCAGTCATGAAGACGGGGAGCGGGCGAAGGGGAAGGGAATGATCAGTGGCGGCCGCCGTCGGCCGGAAATTGGAAGGGGCGCTCGGTGACGGCGGCGGGCCGGTCGAGGGCATCGGCCTCGAGCTGATAGATGCTGGAGAGCCAGCCGGCGTCCCACTGCGGGGCGACGCGGAGCCGGCCGCGGAAGGAGAGGGG
>CAMAXB010000127.1 GCA_945862035.1 Opitutus sp. GAS368 | reverse complement strand
AGGATCCCGTCCGAATCGCGGCTGCCCTCTTGGTCATCCTCCAGACCGCGCTCGTCGCGGCGATCGCAGTCCGCGGGCTCAACGCCAAGCGCGGCGGGATCGCCGCCGAACTCGCCGTCATGGCTGTCGCCGCGGTCGGCGCTCTTTGGATCGCAAAGCCCTATTTGCACGACGGCCAAATTGGGGCAGGCGACAGCTACCACTACGGACTGCAAGTTGCCGATTTCGTGACCCAACTGAGGGCCGGCATCTTTCCCGTTCTCATTGGGCAGAGTGACTACGCGTTTAATGGGAACGTTCACACCGTTCGCACCGCCCCTATTTCACCTTATTTGCCGGCCTGCTCGACCTCCTGACCCTGCGGCAACTGTCCTTTGTCGCATTACAGAATCTCGCCGCCGTTCTGAGCATCACCGGCGCCGCCCTCGGCGCCGGTCTCTGCACTCGCCTGCTTGCTCCACGGCAACGCTGGCTGGCCCCTGCCCTCGGATTCCTCTACGCATCCGCCCCGGCGCTGGCCGCAGCCCTCCTTGGCAGCGACATGTTCGCCACTGCGATGGCGGCTCCTTGGATCCCTTTTTACTTTACCGGTCTCGCGATTTCGCTTCGTCGGCTCGATGATACCGCCGGGCTCCTGTTGAGTCTACCCACCTTGGGCTTGATCTGGTCTGCGCACCCGGCGATCGGCGTTTGGCTGACGCTTCCTTTGGTTGGCGTTCAGGTTTGGCGCTTTGCCCTCCTCGCTGGGGCGCCGGGCAATCTGACCCGCCCTTTTGTTGGAGCCGCCTGGCTCACGGTGCTTCTTGCGTACCTGCTTTACTCCGTCGAGTCGCTTGAGCTCGGCTACCACAACGCTCACGTCGGCGACGACGCCCTTTCTTCCCTGCTGCGCAACGTGCAGGCTTCGCTTCCCGGCGTTGTTCTCCCGGTGAACTTGGACGGGGGTCAAGGCAACTTCCAATTAGGCTACGGATTGACCCTCATTCTGATCGCAGGTTTGGCGGCGCTGTGGTCGGACGGGCCGACCGGCAAGGGGCTGCTCCTCACTGCCCTCTTTCTTCTCGTGGCAACGTTTCCCGTTCCAGGGGTCACCCGGCTTCTTTGGGAGTGGGTTCCCGCCAAGCTGGTCGACGTCACCAATGTCTGGCCCATGCAGCGCTTCTATCTGATGCTCTCGGGACTGGCGGTGGTCGTTGCCGCCCTTGCCGCCGGCCGACAGGTCGGACCATGGCAGCGGATGAACTGGCGGCATGGACTGGCACTTGTCACCGCCTGCGGCTGGAGCGCAATGGAGATTGCGAAATTCCACATCCATGCGGCCCGGTCCACGGCAAGCACGGCGGAGAGCGTCGTGCGATTCAGTCCGGAGAACGTGATGCTGACGCGCTCCTCCTACCTGCTGTTCGGCTGGCAGCCAGCCACCTTCTCCCACGGCTGGATTGACCCGGAATTCGTCTCGAGCCTACGCGACGAAACCATGGCCGCCATGACCGATAACGCCACGATCGTGTTGAGTCGACGCGCTTCCCTGGAACCACGTCTGTTCCTCACCCCCCTTCTCAGCGAAATTCCGGTGGTGATTCCTGCCGGTCGCGACGTTCTGCTGCGCTTCGAGTTCACCGATCCCGCCGCAACGGGAGAAATCAAACTGCATGGCGGCGGCCTACTGCGAAACTACCTCCTGCCCAACAGTGGTGGCCCCCGCGCCTTTGGTGCAACTGCCGAGGCAGCGCACACGCTCACGCTGCGCGCGATACCGGATCGGAGACGGACGGTCTTGATCTCGACTCCGGTCAGCGGCGTAGCCGTCGAGGCCTTTGACTTTGATTCGTCGACTCTGCCCATTCGTATTCTATCGCTCACACCCTACACCGCGACAGTCGACGCCCCCCGCGCCGGCTTTCTCGAAACCCCGCAGGTGTTCGTTCCGGGCTACATGACCGTTGTCAACGGTCGCAAAGCGCCTGCCGAGCGAAGTCCGTCCGGAATGGTCGCGGCCGCAGTTCCCGCCGGACAGAGCGAGGTCGTGATCACCTATCCCGGAGTTCCTTACCTGCGCGCGGCGTGGTTGCTGTCGTTGGCCGGATTTGTCGCCACACCTTTCGTGGCGATTGGGGTTCATCGGCGGCGCCCCCTGAACGCAATGCTGCAGACGGTCGGAATGGACGCAATACGTCGCTATCACGCCGGGATCGTCTGGCGGCGCACTCCGCTCCACCGCAAGGCGGTACTCCTGACGGCCGTCGGCGGGCTCGCCGTTCTGATCGTAGCCGGGGCATGGTATCGGCTCCAGCAACAGGAGCTCGCGGCCTTCGGATCGATTCGCCTTACCGTGGAGCTGCCCTCCTCGGGGGGCCCTCAACCGTTGATTGTCACGGGGCGAACAGGAGCTGCCGACTGTCTCTACATTCAATACGAAGCTGACGGACGCGTTCGCTTCGGCATCGACCATTGGGGCGTGGGCGGACCCCTTTCCGAACCAATTCAATTAAAACCGGCACGCTATCACACGATTGAGCTGACCCAAGGTGGCCTGTTTCCGCCTGCGCATCGCGACCATGCGCGCTTCTCCTCGCACATCAAGCCGGGCGCAAAGGCACCGGTAGGGCCCCTGCGACTTGTCGTGGACGGACAACTCATTTTTGAGATCGAGCACCCGTTTCACCCGGCGAGTGCCGCCGAGGTTTATCTAGGCGCCAACCCCATCGGCCTGAGCGTCTGCGGACAGGCCTTCGCCGGTCGAATTATCCAGAGTGAGCGTTTTTTGCCTGAATTTTTTCGCTGACCCAGTCAGAGAGGTTCCGTAACGTGCCCGATCGTCCATGATGAGCCCTAGCTCCCCGCCGAAGCGCGTCGGCTCGCTCTTCCGAACGCCATTGCTCTAGCCCTTTGCACCCACGTCATCACCGCATCGAGGCGCTACTGTTAGCACTCCTCGTTCTCCTCACGGGCTGGATCTATCTCGGGAACGCGCACCGCACGGCAGGCACCTGGAGCTATTCGACGCCGGGAGGGTACTATAACCTGCTGGCGGACGCTTTGCTGTCGGGTCAGACCCATCTGAAGCTTGAGCCAGACCCCCGTCTGCTGCGGCTGGAGAATCCGTACGATGGCCCCCAAGGCACGGATCGTCCGCACGACATGAGCTTCTACCAAGGGAAGTTCTATCTTTATTACGGCATCGGCCCTGCGCTCCTTCTTTTCATCCCTTGGACTTATCTCACAGGTACCTATCTCCCTGAAATCATAGGGATTGCCGGGTTCTGTTTCGGTAGCTTCGTCTGGATGACCGCCTGGCTGGTCGGCCTGAGGCGACGCCTCTTCCCGGAAGTCAACCCAGCATGGTTGCTTTGCTGCGTCGCCGTGCTGGCCTTCGGTAGTCCGCTGTTCTTCCTGAGCGGGAATAACACCTTCTACGCTGTTCCCATCAGCGCAGCCTGCTTCTGCCTGAGCGGTACCTTGTTCATGATTCAGCGATGCTTGCGGGCCGGTGCCCTGAACCGGAGCCTCGTCTGGCTGATCAGCGCAAGCCTTCTCCATGGTCTCGCCGTTGCCTCCCGACCAAACTACGTGCTGGGGCTGGTCGTGCTCCTCGTGCCAGCCTTTTTCCTTTGGAAGACCCTGTCGGCGGAAAACCGGCTGCGAGGGCCCGGTCTGCTCCCTTGGCTTGCCGCCATCCTCCCTGCGGCGGGGGTTGGCGTCGTCATGGCGGCCTACAACTATCTTCGTTTCGGCAGCCCCTTCGAATTCGGCATCCAGTACTCACTGGCGTCGGCGGATGTGCGGTTGATCAAGCTGATGGGGCCGGAGTATCTGGGAAGAAATTTCTTCAACTATCTCCTGCAGCCGCTCGATCCCGGGCGTTACTATCCTTTTTTTCCGCCGGGCGGACGTCCATTCGGCCTGATCCCTCATTTCTCCCTCGCCGCACTCGGCTTGCTTGCGCCGCTGACATGGCTGAGTGCGCGGCTCCGGCATGATCGCGAATGGATGACCGCAACCCTCGTAACCGTGGGTGCCGGCATGGCCAACCTCCTCGTGCTTTCCCTTTTTTTTGGAGGCGAAGATCGCTACCTCCTCGATTTCGTCCCGCCAACCCTGCTGATGGGGTGTGCCGTTTTGATCGCCGCACTCCACCTTTCGCAAACCGCGTCCGCGGGCGGAGCGAAGTGGCGGCGGCCACTCGCCGTCGGAGCAGCCTGCCTGCTTTTTTACACGCTTCTCAATGGCAGCTTTTACTCGTTTGCTGCGGCGTCCGATACACCGGTTCGGCAACGAATCGCAGCTGTGACCAACGCGATGGTCGGGGAGTTTGAGCGCATCGTCGGCATCGACCACGGACCGGTAGAAATGAAGTTCCGGCTTTCCGCCGATCGGCCGGTGGGGAAAATCGAACCTCTCCTGACCACCGGTTCTCCCGGAGGGACAGGCGATTTGATCTATATTGAATATCTGGACCAGGCGATCCGGCTCGGATTTTTCCACATGGGCGCAGGTGGTCCGCGGAGCGATCCCATCCCCGTCCGTGAGGGAGAAACGCAAACCCTGATCGTACATATGGGCTCGCTCTACCCCCCCGCGAACCACCCTTTTTTCCGTGAATGGTCCGCCGCCCAGATCACCCGCGCCCGGCGCCGCCTGCTTGTCCAAATCAACGATCAAACGGCGATCGATGCGTCCGTTGATACCCACTCTTCCTCCCCGGGTCGTTTTTTTCCGGGAGCCAACCGGGTAATGCGCGACGTGGGTGCGCCCGTGTTTTCTGGAACGATCGTAGCCATCCGCCGTCTCACCGAATTCCGACCCGAAACACGAAGCTGGACCGGCCCCGTAAGATTGCAGCTGCGCTTCCAACGGCCCGCCAATGATTCGCCTCCCCAGCCATTGATCAGCACTGGTCGCACAGGCGGGGGTGATCTGCTGTCGGTCGAGGTCAAGCCGGATGGCCGCGCCCGGTTTATCCACGACTCGTGGGGCCAGGCCCCTCTCGCCACACCCTTCGTAGAACTGAACTGGAAGGACCCTCAAATCGTCGAGGTTGAGATGGGATCGCTTTATCCCGTGACCGCCGAAGTCGCCGCAGAGCTGCGCAGCCGGCTTGCCGTCCGGCTTGGGGGCAGAACCGTGGTCCAAACCAACCGGATTTTTCACCCCTCGGAAACGGAGGACATCGTCTTCGGCTACAACGCAATCGGAGCGAGCAGCGCCGTCGGGATGTTCCCGGGCACGATCTCGATCGAGGCGGCTGCCGCCCAGCCCATCGAGCACAACCGCACCTGGGGACCTCTTCGCGTCAAAGCTCGTTTCCTTACTGACAAGATCGGCCAGCGCGAACCACTCGCCCTTTCTGGCGTGGCCGGTGGCGCCGACCTCATCTATGTCCACTATGTAAGCGAGACGGAGATCCGGTTCGGACACGACCACTGGGGAACCCCCGCCGTTGAGGGCGATCCGGTCACGCTCGATTATGCCCAAGCGCATGAACTCATCATCACGATGGGATCCTTTTACCCAGCCCAGACACCCTTGGCCACCGCGAGCCTTCCCCGCGATCGACCCAGTCGGGTTGAGGTCCGCCTCAATGGCGCGGTCGTATTCTCGGCGGAACGCAACCACCACCCGGCCGGGCCGGAAAGCTTCACGGTAGGCGAGAACGGCCTCGGCGCTTCCAGCTGCGGGCCTCTCTTTACGGGCGAAATCATCACCAGCGAACGCTTGGCGTGGTAATCCAGCAGCCTCACCTGACCGCAAAGTCCGTCCTTTTCCAAACTCCGTATTTCGATCTAACTCCCCTTTCCATGCAAAACACCGCCAAGTGGCCCAAAGTCCTCCCGCCGCTCACCCCTGAGCAGAAGCAGCGCAGCGACGAGTTCATGAAGTTGTGGCACGAGGTTCTGCCGCAGCGCTACGGACTTCTTGAAAAATTCAACCACGGGTTTCCAGTCAAGCGCTCGCGTCCCGGATTCGTCACCACGCTCGAAATCGGCGCCGGATTGGGTGAGCACCTGCACTTCGAGAAACTCACCCCTGAACAGGAGCGAGGCTATCACTGCAACGAATTCCGCCCCAACATGGCGGCTGAAATCCTGAAACGTTTCCCCCGGGTCAATACCGTGGTCGGCGACTGTCAGCAGCGGATGGACTTTGCCGATAGCTCCTTTGACCGGATCATCGCAGTTCACGTGCTGGAGCACTTGCCCAATCTCCCCGGAGCGATCCGGGAAGCTTATCGACTCGTGAACAAGGAGCGCGGCCAGCTCCTGATCGTCATTCCGACGGAAGGCAGTCTTGCCTACTCCCTCGCCCGCAAGATTTCCGCCGAGCGCGTGTGGAATAAGCGCTTCGGCCGAGGCTACGCGGAATTCTACAAACGCGAGCACATCAACGTACCGCATGAGATCCTCGAGGAGCTCAATCCCTACTTCACCCTGGAGTCGCGCAGCTACTTCCCGCTTCCCTTCCTGCCGATGGTGTTGAGCAACCTCTGCATCGGGATCGCCCTGCGTCCGCGTGCGACGCCCTTGAGCTCCGCCTGAGCTCTAGGCCCATGAACCAGGACGGCAGCGGTCCGGGCAAACCGCCGAGTGAGGCGCAGGGTTCGTCCCTGCCCCTCTTCGTCGCGGCCGCGACCATGGTCCTTGCGCTGGCGGCGTTCTACCTCTGGTCGGTTCACGACCCGAGTCGGCTGCGCTTCCAATCGATATCCTCCGACTACTACTCGCTGCAGGTCCACGGCTGGCTCAAGGGGACGCTGGCAATGGACGTTGAGCCCCACCCGGATCTTCAGGTGGAGTTCCCGAACAAGATCGTTGGCGCTGCACCCTACCTGCTCGACGCGAGCTACTACCAAGGGAAGTACTATCTTTATTTTGGACCCGTTCCGGCCCTGGTGCTCTTGCTCCCCTATCACTGGGCAACGGGACATGATCTGCCTGAGCCGGTCACCGCCATCATCTTCGTCACGCTCGGTCTGGCGCTAAGCTCCGCGTGGCTGTATCTCCTGCTGACCAGGGTTCTCTCGCTGACGCCCTCACCGCTGACACTTGCTCTTTCCGTGCTTGCGCTGGGCGTGGCCAACATGGCGCCGGCCACGCTAGTTCGCCCGCTCTTCTACGAGATTGCCGTTGGCAGCGGCTACGCCTTCACGCAGGCAAGCCTCCTCGCCGCCACCCTCGCGCTCCTGCGCCCCGGACGCGAGATTCCCTGGCTGGTCGTGGCGAGCCTGTGCGCCGGCCTCGCGGCCGGGTCGCGGCCGAATCTTATCGTGGGCGCTGCCTTTCTCCTGCCCTGCGTGGTTGCGGCCTGCTGGTGGCGGACGGGCAGGGCCCCGGGACGCCTGCTGCGGCTACTCACCGCTGGCGGCGTGCCCGTGGCTGTGATCGTAGCCGGGCTCCTCCTTTACAATCAGGCGCGCTTCGATCGCTGGTTCGAGTTTGGCAACAATCTTCAGCTTGGAGCGAATCCGGACGGCTTTGGTTTCTCGCTCGCAAACTTCTGGCACAACCTTCGTGTTTACTATCTCACGGCACCGGCGCTCGACTGGTTTTTCCCATTTGTCGCCCCGGGGCCAGAGGCGGCACGACCGCCGGGCTATTTCGGCATCGAGGAGGCACACGGCCAGCTGATCCTCGTTCCTTTCTTCGTACTGACGATTCTGGCCGGCTGGGCCCGCTTCGGGGCGCAAACGCACGCCGGTCAATGGGGATGGATCCTGCTCGCGAGTGTGGGCGCAGCGGTGGTCAATTTCTCGCTCGTGGCCTCAAGCGGCGTGCGCACGAACCGCTACATGATGGATTTCCAGCCTGCGCTCGTCGTGGTCACCCTTGCCATTCTCTCTCACGCCTTCGCTGATCAGCGCCGTTGGCTTCGCGGGGTCAGCGGCGTTGCAGCCGGAATGCTCGTGATGGCTTGCGCCTACAATGTCCTGATCAGTTTTCACGCGGGCCAGCGCTTCCTGCTGCTGGACCCAGCCGGCTACTCGGCCATTGAACGGCGCGTGAACGCATTCGTTGAACCGGTCCGACGAACCTTGGGACCCGAGCTCGGGGAGCAACGCTGGCGGGTCACATTCCCAGAGGCAACGACGCATCGCATCGAACCCCTCTTCGTGGCCGGATCAATCGTAGGTCACGATGCACTTTACGTCGCGTTCCTCGATCAGGGAAAAGCCCGCCTCTACTTCGAGCATCCTCCTCATGGCATGATCCCCGGACCAGAGTTCGCGTACGTGCCAGGGGTAACCGCCGAACTCACGCTGCGGCTCGGCACGCTCTATCCGCCGCTTTACCATCCTTGGTACGGAAATCTCCCAGCGACGACCCAGCAGCAGCTTCGACGGGAGATCCGCGTCTGGCTTGATGGCAAGCCCGTGTTCATGGCCCGCGCAGCCACCTATCCATCGACGCTGGCAAACGCTTGGATCGGGGAGCGAGGGATCGGCCTGCGAGGTGAGTCAGAATTTAGCGGTCAGATCGAACCCGCGCAGCCACCCGGCCC
>CAMAXB010000126.1 GCA_945862035.1 Opitutus sp. GAS368 | reverse complement strand
GTGCTTCAGTCGATCGTTGAGCACGAACTGAACGCCCGCGCCAAATTGCTCGAAAGCGACGGCAGCAAGCTGCACGACAAGATCGGTCGGGCCTACGGGATCCTGCAAAACAGTCATCTGCTCAGCTCAAGCGAGGCGATGAATCTGCTGTCGCTTCTGCGTCTGGGTATTGACTTGGGAATTTTTCCCGAGGCTGCGCGCACGGCGATCGACCGTCTCTTCATTGAGGCCCAGCCCGGACATATTCAGCACGCGACCGGCAAACCCGAGCTCGAGACGGCCGAGCGCGATGCGCTCCGCGCCAGCCGCCTGCGGACCGAGTTTGCGGCCTTTGCCCGCCCCACTTTCACAACGAACGGGAACAACTAAAATCAGACACCACCATGTCCGAACCCATGAATAACTTCACGCCGCGCGCGCAGCAGGTGCTCGCGCTGGCCCGGAAGGAAGCCGACCGCTTCCACCATAACTACGTCGGCACCGAGCACATTCTGCTTGGTCTGATCAAGCTGGGGCAGGGCGTTGCCGTCAGCGTGCTGCAGAAGATGGGCCTCGACCTTGAAACCGTGCGGGCGGCGGTCGAGAAGCAGGTCGGCACCGGGACCGAGAGCAAGACTCAAGGGAGCATTCCCTACACGCCGCGGGTCAAGAAGGTCCTCGCTCTCGCGGGCAAGGAAGCGAAGGCGCTGAACCACTCCTACGTTGGCACCGAGCACATCCTGCTGGGCCTGCTCCGTGAGGGTGAGGGTGTTGCCGCTCGCGTGCTCAAGTCCCTCGACACCGATATCGAGCGCACCCGCAATGAGATCCTCCGCGAACTTGATCCGCAGTTCTCCGGCGGCGAGACCGGCGCCCCGGGTGAGGAAGCGGCCGCTCCTTCGCCGCGCGGCGGCGGCGGCCCAGATGACAAGAAGGAGGTCAAGACGCCTGCCCTCAAGGCCTTTGGCCGCGACCTGACCGAGTTGGCCCGCAAGGGTGAGCTCGACCCTGTCGTTGGCCGGAAGAACGAGATCCGTCGGGTGGTGCAGATTCTCTGCCGTCGGACCAAGAACAACCCGGTGCTCATCGGCGAAGCCGGCGTCGGCAAGACCGCGATCGTTGAAGGCCTCGCCCAGGAAATCTCCAGCGGCATTGTGCCCGAGATCCTCTTAGAGAAAAAGGTCATCACGCTTGACCTTGCCCTGATGGTGGCCGGCACCAAGTACCGCGGTCAGTTCGAAGAGCGGATCAAGGCGGTAATGGACGAGATCAAGCGCGCCAAGAACGTCATTATCTTCATTGACGAGATGCACACCATCGTGGGCGCGGGCGCGGCCGAGGGGGCCATGGATGCGTCCAACATCTTCAAGCCCGCGCTCTCCCGCGGCGAACTGCAGTGCATTGGCGCGACGACCCTCAACGAGTACCGCAAATACATCGAAAAGGACAGCGCCCTCGACCGTCGCTTTCAGTCCGTCAAGGTGGAGCCACCGTCCGTCGACGACACCATCACTATCCTCAAGGGAATCCGCGGCAAGTATGAGGACCATCACAAGGCGATCTTCAGCGACAAGGGCATCGAGGCTGCGGCCAAGCTGTCCGACCGCTACATCACCGGCCGCTTTCTGCCCGACAAGGCAATCGACGTCATGGACGAGGCCGGCTCCCGGGCGCGGATTGCGGCGCTTAACCGCCCGCCGGACATTGAGGACCTCACCAAGGAGATCGAGCAGGTTTGCGCCCAGAAGGAGGAGGCCATTGCCAAGCAGCACTTCGAGGAGGCCGCCAAGTTCCGCGACCAGGAAAAGCAGCTTCGCACCAAGCAGGAGCAGGTGACCGAGTCATGGAAGAAGTCGCGCGATGAAAAGCGCGTCAGCATCGACGAGGACCTCATGATGCAGGTCGTCGCCGACTGGACGGGTATTCCGCTCTCCCGGATGGAGAAGAAGGAAAGCGAGAAGCTGCTGGGCCTTGAGGCCGAGATCCAGAAAGCCGTCATCGGCCAGGAGCTCGCCTCGATCTCGATCGCGCGCGCCCTGCGTCGCTCCCGAGCGGATCTCAAGGATCCGCGCCGCCCGATCGGCTCCTTCATGTTCGTCGGTCCTACGGGTGTCGGCAAGACCGAGACCGCCAAGCAGCTCGCGGCCCAAATGTTCGGCAACCAGGATGCGCTCATTCAAATCGATATGAGCGAGTACATGGAGAAGTTCGCCGTCTCCCGCCTCGTGGGCTCGCCCCCGGGCTATGTCGGCTACGAGGAGGGCGGCCAGCTGACCGAGGCCGTCCGCCGGCGTCCCTACTCGGTTATCCTCTTCGACGAGATCGAAAAGGCGCATCCGGATGTCCTGCAGCTCTTGCTGCAGATCCTTGAGGATGGTCGCCTGACCGACTCGCTCGGCCGCGCGGTCGACTTCCGCAATACGATCATCATCATGACGTCCAACGTCGGGGCCGCCTTGCTCCAGCGTCAGACGTCCATGGGCTTCGCCGCCGCCACGGGCAGCTTCTCGGATCACGAGAAGATGCGCGAAAAGGTGCTCGAGGAGGCCAAGCGGGTCTTCAAGCCCGAGTTCCTCAATCGTATTTCGGACATCATTTTCTTCCGGCCGTTGGGGAAGGATGATCTGATCAAGATCATCGAGATCGAACTGGTGAAGTTCTCCAAGCGACTGGTCGAGCGAAAGATCACCCTCGAATTCAGCCCGGAGGCGAAGACGTTGCTCATCGAGAAGGGCTACGACGAGAAGTATGGCGCTCGTCCGCTGCGCCGGGCCGTCGAGCACTACCTCGAAGATCCCCTCGCCGAGTCCATCCTGCGCGGCGACGTCAAGGAGGGCGAGGCCGTCCTCGTGGTCCGCAGCGGGGAGAAGCTTGAGTTCAAGCAGAAGGATCCGACCGCCCCGGCCGCCGATACGGGCGTCGTTTCCTGAGGCGGAGCGAGCCTCGATAAATTCAAAGGCCGCCCTTCGCGGGGCGGCCTTTTTGGTGTCCGGGCGGTGACCAGCGGTCAGGGCTTGATCAGGTAGAATTCCGTCTGCCGGCCACTGATCCAGTCCCAGCGACCGTCGTCCAGAATGGCCGCGTCCTCCTCAAGTGAGAAGCGGACGGCCTGGCCGCCCCATTCCGGGACCAGATGGGTCGCGTTGAGCTCGATCGAATGCCAGGTGTTTGGACGGAAGATGGCGTCGCCCCGGACGGGGATCGCGACTTGGTTGTCCGACATGCCGATCGGAGGGCCGGCGGCGTGGCCGTGGTAGCCGATCGCGTGGCAATAGATGTGGGGAACGAGCCCCTCGCTCTTGGCCAGAGCAATCGCGGCCGCAAGAGCCTGATTGCCGGTCCGGCCCGGCTGGGCCTGCAGCAGGGTGATTTCCTGGAGCCGGTTCGCGGCGCGGAGGCCGTCCTTCAGGCCCTGGGGCGCGTCGGTCTCGCCGGGCTTGAGGACATAGGCGAGATGCTGCGTATCGGTGGAAAATCCGAGATACACGATACCGAAGTCCGTGTGCAGCATGTCTCCGGGTTGGATCACACCCTGCGCGGTGGCCGGGGTACCGCCCTGCCGCCAGATCGTGATCGAAGGATGGAACCACTGGCCAAGCCCCATCTCGGCCACGCGCTGGCGCATCCACCAGGCCACGTCCTGGGTGGTGGTCTGGCCGGGCGTGACGACCTGATTCGAAAAGGCTTCGCGAATCACGAGGTGTGCGACCGTCATCACGTGGCGGTACGCCTGGAGCTCCTCGGCCAATTTTACCTCCAGCCAGCCCACGGCGAGATTCTCGGCGCTCTTCACCCGGGGGTTCAAGTCGGGCCCGAGCGCCTCCATCAGCCGCCGCTTCTCATTCGCGGTGATGCCATCGGCGTGGTTCCAGGAGTCGGACTCGTTGATGCCAATGACACCGGGATTCTTTTCCTCCACGAGCCTCCGCAGCGCGCCGTACTGGGCGGGGCCGGTGCTCTCGGCCGGAACCGGCGTGTAGATTCGGTCATAGTCGAAGCGTCCGATGGAGTACCGCTCCACGGGCTTGCCCCCTCCCGGGTTGAAGAAGACGAGGATGGTGCGTCGACGGGAGGCGTAATACGTGATTGGCGACATCGAGCCGAAGACGGGATCCTCATTGTACTCGCGGGTCGGAATAATCCACATGTCGATGCCCTCGCGGGTCATCAGTCCAGGAAGGAGGGTGTCGAAGCGCTGCTTGATCCAGGGCGTGATCAGTTCGTTCTGCTCGCGATGGGTGAGGATCCGCTGGGTCGCGTCGGGAAAGACGGGTTGCGCCACAAGGGCGGCGGCGCCGAGCAGAGAAAGAGCGAGGACGCGGGAGACAGTGCGCAGCGTGGACATAGAGGGAGGGGGGCGCGAACGACGAGCGCGCAAGGTTTCGCGGCTCATGCCCACTCGGGCGGATTCTGCAGGTGGGGCTTGAGCACACCGATGCAGGGAAGATTGCGGTAGCGCTCGGCGAAATCGAGTCCGTAGCCGACGACGAACTTGTCCGGGATCTGAAAGCCGACAAAATCAGCCTCAAAGGCCACCTCGCGTCGGCCCTTCTTGTCGAGCAGGACGCAGGTTTTCACACTCGCAGGACTCTGCTTCTGAATAAGACCGACGACCATCGACAGGGTCTTGCCCGTGTCGAGAATGTCATCGATCAGCAGCACGTGCCGATTGGCGACGTCGAGGGTCAGGCTGTGAAAAAGCTGGGGCTTACCCAGCGATTTGGTCTCATTGCGGTAGCTCGAAATGCGGATGCAATCGAGCCGGATGGGATTCGCAATCGCACGCACGAGGTCAGCGGTGAACAGGATGGCGCCATTGATGATGGACACGACCGTGATCTCCTCGTCGCCATACGCCGCGGCGACGTCGGTGCCGAGCTTGCGGATCCGCCGCTTGATCGACTCCTCAGTCACAAGGATGGAATCCAGATCGGCATGGGCGGGGTGGAGCGTCACGGAATTGGCCATACCCTCAAAAGGAAGCAGAAAGCCGGTCAGATCTGCAAGGTTTCAGCGGCCGGGTTCGGTTATTTCCTTTGACTCAAACGGGCTCGAATTCTTCCCTCGCAGGGCCCTACGCATGATCTCGATCCGCATCCAGCAACTGTCGAAGCGGTTCGGCTCAGTGGTCGCCTTGCAAGGTCTCGACCTCACCATCGAGCCGGGTGAGCTCTTCTTTCTCCTGGGCCCCAGCGGCTGCGGCAAGACGACGCTGCTCCGCAGCCTCGCCGGCTTTTATATTCCGGAAGAGGGCAGGATTCTCTTCGGGGACGAGGACGTCACGAAGCTCCCTCCGCACAAGCGGAACACCGGAATGATGTTCCAGAGCTATGCACTGTGGCCGCACATGTCCGTGGCCGAGAACGTGGCCTTCGGTCTTCAGGAGCGAAAGGTTTCAAAGGAGGAGATTCGCCGACGGGTCGGCGACGCGCTCGCATCCGTGCGGATGGATGCCTACGCGGAACGCCGCCCGAATCAGCTGTCCGGCGGCCAGCAGCAGCGGGTCGCGCTCGCGCGGGCCCTGGTGATTCGGCCACGCTGCCTGCTGCTCGACGAGCCCCTTTCGAATCTTGATGCCAAGCTGCGACTTGAAATGCGGGCGGAGATCCGCCGCGTGTGCAAGGAGTTCAAGCTGACGACGGTTTACGTCACGCATGACCAGAAAGAGGCGCTCTCGATCTCAGATCGCATGGCGATTCTGGAAGAAGGCCGTATCCTCCAAGTGGGTTCCCCGCGGGAAGTGTACCGCCGCCCTTGTCGCAAGACGGTCGCCAACTTCATCGGCGAGACTGATTTTATTGCCGGCACGGTCCGGAGCTTCCAGGCGGATCGCGCCGTGGTGGAGACCTCGATTGGTCTTTTTGAAGGCATCCTCGGCGACCCTGCGGCTCGTCCGGCGGTGGGATCTGCGGTCACGCTGTCGATTCGGCCGGAGTGCTGGACGCTTGAAGGAGCGGCGAAGCCGGTCAATTCGATCCGGGGTCGGATTGGCGATGCGGTGTACCTCGGGGAGGTCGCCCAGTACGATTTTGTCTCGAACGGGACGACCCTGAAAATCTACGAGCTCAATCCGCGACATATCGGGCAGGGCGCGGCGGGCGAGCTGCAGGCCAATGTCGCGGTTGAGGACGTGGTGGTGCTGGCGGGTTAAGGGCGCACCATGGTCAAACAGGCGGTCATCATTCTCGCGCTGATCGCGACGGTCGCGCTACCGTTTGTGCTGCGGCCGGAGCGGACGGCGGCCGCCCGCACGGATGAGTCCCTGGTGGTGATCACCCCGCACAATGAGGCCATTCGCCAGGAGTTCGCGGCGGCGTTTCCGAAGTGGTACGAGGCGCGGACTGGCCGTTCGATCACGATCGACTGGCGTGTGATTGGCGGGACAAGCGAGATTGCCCGCTTTCTTGAGGGGGAATACGTGGCTAGCTTTCAGAACCACTGGACGAATGAGTTGCGCCGCCCCTGGAGTTCCGAAGTGCTCGGCGGATTCCACAACTCGCGGCTTCCGGCCAATGCCTCCCCGGAAGCGCGGGAGGCAAGGGAGGCCTTTCTCGCTTCCAACGTCGGTGCGGGAATCGACCTTTTCTTTGGCGGGGGCACTTATGACTTTGTGCGCCAGGCCCAGGCTGGCCGGATTGTGGACAGCGGGATTATCCAGCGTTTTCCTGAATGGTTCAGGGACGACGTCATCCCGCGCCACTTTGCGGGCGAGGAATATTGGGACCAGGAGGGTCGCTGGGTGGGAACCGTGCTGAGCAGCTATGGGATCATCTTCAACCGCGATTCGCTGCAGCGGCTCGGCGTCGCGTCGATTCCCCGCCAATGGGATGATTTGAAGGATCCGCGTCTGGCGGGCGAGGTTGCGCTGGCGGATCCCACCAAGAGCGGTTCGATCGCCAAGGCATTCGAGAACGTGATCCAGCAGCAGATGCAGCGTCGGCTGGTGGCCCTGCAGGCGGCGGGGGGCGCGGATCCGAAGGCGATCGAGGCCCGTGCGGTCAGCGAGGGCTGGCGCGACGGGCTGGCACTGATGCAGCTGATCGGGGCCAATGGCCGGTACTTCACGGATACCTCGCAGAAGCCGCCCATTGACGTGGCCGCGGGTAACTGTGCGGTGGGCATGTGCATCGATTTCTACGGTCGCCAGCAGGAGGAGGCCATCCGCCGGCGTGGGGGTGGCGAGCATATTGGCTATGCGACTCCCATGGGGGGCAGCGTCAGTTCGGTTGACCCCGTTGCGCTTATGCGCGGAGCTCCGAACCGGGAGGCGGCCGTGGCCTTCATCGAATTTGTGATGTCAATGGAGGGGCAAAAACTCTGGAACTTCCGTCCGGGGACGCCGGGTGGCCCGGAACACTACGCGCTCCGCCGGATGCCGGTTCGGCGTGATTTCTACCGTGAGGAACTCCGGGTCCACCGCTCGGATCCCGAGGCCTCCCCGTACGAGGAGCAAGACCAGTTGGTCTACCGGGCGGCGTGGACGAGCGGCATCTTTCGGGAGATGTCCTTTGTGATCCGCGTCATGTGCCTGGATACGCATGTGGAGCTAGCGCGCGCGTGGCGGGCGATCAACGCGGCGCCGGCGGAAACCCGCGCCGCGGCGCTCGCGGTGCTGCAGAATCTCGACGTCGTGACCTACGAGCAGGTGAATGGTCCGATCAAGCAGGCGCTCAATTCGCGGGACAAGGCGCAGGAGATTCGTTTGGCGAGGGAACTTGGCAGCCGCTTCCGCGCACAATACGCCGAGGCGGAGCGCATCGCCCGGTCGGCCCGGCCCTGACCCGCGGGTGCTACCAGCGCCCGACCGCTGCGGCGTAGGCAGCGGGGTCGCTCGCCCGGAAGAAAGAGGTGCCGGCGACAAAGGTATCGGCCCCGGCTTTGCGGCACTGGGCTCCGGTGTCAAGATCCACGCCCCCGTCGACCTCAAGGCGAAAGCTCAGGCCCCGCTCCTGTCTCCACCGGGAGATCTGCTCGATCTTGGGCAGCAGGTCGGTGCGAAAGGGCTGGCCGCCAAAACCGGGCTGCACCGTCATCACGAGCACCAGATCGACGTCGCCCAAGAAAGGTTCGATCGCGGCAGCGGGCGTACCAGGGTTGAGCACAAGGCCATTCTTGCACCCGAGGGCGCGGATCCGGGCAAGGGTGGCGCGGTGATCGAAGGACGGCTCAATATGGATACTGATGAGATCGGAGCCGGCCTGGGCAAAGGCTTCAACATAGCGTTGGGGCTCCTCCAGCATCAGGTGAGTGTCAAAGAAGAGCTTGGTCCGCGGGCGGAGGGCGGCCACGGTCTGCGGCCCGAAGGTCAGGTTCGGCACGAAGTGACCGTCCATGATGTCGATGTGCAGCCAGGCGAGACCGAGGCTCGCCGTCAGATCGGTCGCTGCGGCGAGATTGGCGTGGTCACCGGCGAGGAGCGAAGGGGCAAGGATCGGGGTGAGGGACACGTCCGGGAGCATGGACCGACGCGGCTGATCCTGTAAAGCGTGTCGCAAATCTACCAGACGTCGAGAATGGCGTTGCGTACACTCTCGGCCAGCGAGGCGGC
>CAMAXB010000125.1 GCA_945862035.1 Opitutus sp. GAS368 | reverse complement strand
ACGAGCATGACCCGGCCGTCCGCGAGATCGATTCCGTGAGAGGCGAGGTAGGCGATCACGCGGGCCTTGAGCGATTGCGGATTCTGCACTGCGGAGAGCGGATTGGCCGGCGAGGCGTTGTGCGCGGGCTCTTGGGTGGGCAGATAGTCCGCTTGATTGAAGCGATAGGGCGTCCGGCGGTTCAGCGAGAACAGTCGCAAGCGGTCGGCCAAGGTCTCCAGTTCGTCCAGATCGAGCGCGAACAGGAACAACCGGTAATTAAACCGGTGGGCACGCGGCGAGAAGCGAGCGTGCATGATCTGGCACTCGTAAAGGCGGGAGCGCACGGGCGAGTGGGAGGATGAGGATATCTGGCCGGTAAACGAGCCCTGAGTTGGGTTCGTTTACCGGCCGGGATGGTACGGCTGGGGGGTATTCGAAGATGCACCCGCATGGCCGGTCCGGCCGCTGGTGAGCGGCGGCTCAGGTGGCCCAGGGATCGCGGTCGAGCAAAAGGCCGCTGAGCTGGACTGCGCTCAGAAAGGCGTCCTCGTGGAAGCCGTAGCGGAAGTAGCTCCCGGCAAAGTAAGTCTCGGTGGTACCGCGGGCGGCGGCATTGAGGCCCGGCAACTCGGCTTGCGCCCGGAGCGCTCCAAGGCTGAACAGGGGGTGATCATATGGGATGCGCTTGATCACCTTGGCCGGGTCGATGGCGTCGGCGCCATTGATGGAGACCAGATAGGTTTCGCGGTCGCTGACTCCTTGCAGGGAGTTCATCCAATAGTGGGTGGCCGGGACCAGTCTCCCGCTGGCGTCGCGAGAGAGCTGGTAGTTCCAGCTGGACCACGCAAGCCGGGCCTTGGGCATGACCGAGGTGTCCGTGTGGAGCGTTGCGGTGTTGGCCTGATAGTGAAACTCGCCCAGCAGCCGGCTCTCTTCCGCCGTCGGATTGACCAAAAGGCGCAGCGCCTGGTCTCCGTGGGTGGCGACGACGACGCGGTCGAAGGTCTCCGACACCCCTTTGGCGGTCATGACGATGACCCCGCGCGGGGTCCGCACAATGCGAGTGGCCTGGTCACCCGTGCGGATCCGGTCCCGCCACGGGGCGGTCAGTCGCTTGACATACTCGCGGGATCCCCCCTCGACCGTCCACCAGGGATGCTGCGTGTGCAGGCCGAGAAAACCATGGTTGTGGAAGAAGCGAAGAAGCGAGGCCGCCGGGAAGGATAGCATCAACTCAGGCGGCGTACTCCACACCGCCGAACTCATGGGCACGAGGTAGAGATTGAAGAAATCCTCCCCATAGCGGCCCCGGTGGACATACTCGCCGAGTGAAAGCCCCGCGGTTTCGGGCCGATCGATGGCCGCGACCGCTTCCTTGTTGAAGCGATTGATGGCCATCAACATCCGGATGAAACGGAGATTGAAGATGTTCTTTCGCTGGGCGAAGAGATGATTGAGGGACGACCCGCACCACTCGAGCCCGGTCTGGTCGTCGCGGACGGCAAACGACATGGAGGTCGGCTTGACGGGAACATCCAGCTCCTTGAACAGCCGGCACATCAGCGGGTAAGTGACCCGATTGAACACCATGAAGCCGGTGTCGATCGGCACGGCGCGCCCGGTGCCCGGTTCGGTGGCGTCGACGGTGTGGCTGTGTCCGCCTACGCGACCATCCTGTTCAAAAACCGTGATTGCATGTTGCCGGTGAAGAAAATGGGCGCAGCCGAGGCCGGCGATGCCGGACCCGATGATAGCGATTCGAGCCATGGTGGAAGGGACGGAGCGGGAATCTCGTGCGACCGGAGTCGCGCGTCTTCCCCCCCTACGATCCGCTACGGGCGGTCGGACGCATCCGCCGGCGGCTTTGCGGCCGGGGAATCGCCCAACTCATGGGCGAGCTCGGTGACATCCTTGTGGATGGCGGGCCCCTCCGCCTTCTCGGGCACATTGGCTTGGGCGGCCGCGGCGGTGGCCACAGCCAAGGCGGCCGCGGCGGGTAAGACCTTCTTGAGCGAGGAGAACTCGGGGTGCGCCGTGGCGGCGAGCTGGGCGGCCTCGACCGACCGGTGGTGGTCGGCATGGGCGCCCTCCTCGAGGATCGACTTCGGCACGGGCTTGAGACCCCAGATCAAGCCGGTCCAGGAGAGTAATTTGAGGCCGTAGTAGGTGGGATCGATCTCCCACCAGTAGAAGCCGTTGCGCGTGCTGCTTTGGTACCGATGGTGATTATTGTGCCAGCCTTCGCCCAGCGTGATGATGGCGAGGATGAAGCTATTGCGGGAATCATCGTCGGTCTTGAAGCGACGCTTGCCCATGAGATGGGCCATGGAATTGATGCAGGCCGTGCCATGAAAGAGGGCGGTCGTGCTGACGAAGAAGCCCCAGACGAGCATCTGCGGACCTGTCGTCCCCAGCCCCGGGACAAAGCGCTCCAACAGCATGCCGAGGCCGAGAAGGGAGCTGGCGAACAGGATGGGAACGACGAGATCGAAGCGGTTGAGCCAGACCAACTCCGGGAATTTCGCGAGGTCCTTTACCTTCGTGTAATCCGTGGGAAAATTACGCCGGCTGGTGATCCAGCCAATGTGCGACCAGATGAAGCCGTGCACATGCGGGGAGTGGGCATCCTCGGGATCGTCGGAATGCTGGTGGTGGTGGCGATGGTGATAGGCCCACCAAAGGCCGCCGCGCTGAACGGTGGTCGCGCCCCAAAGGGCGAGGAAAAACTGGCCAAAGCGGGACGTGCTATAGGTCTTATGCGAGAAGTAGCGGTGGTAGATGCCCGTCACCGCGAACATGCGGATAAAGTAAAGGAAAACCGCTGCCCAAACGGCAAAAGAACTCGCTCCTACCCAAATGATTCCGAAGCAACCGAGGTGCAGGATCACGAATGGCATGACGCGCACCCAGTCCACTCTGTCGGGCTCGGCCCGCATCTTTTCCGCCCCGTCGGGGCAGTGATCGGAATCAATCCACTGTACGACGGCGGTCGACAGACGGCTGAAAATGGAGGGGGAGGAGGAGGCGGAGTGAGCGGCGGGCACGATGGCAGGACGGGTTAAACGGGACGGGAGTAAAGGCCACGGAATCCATCGGCGCAAGGCGCGTCTGGCGATAATGCGTGGGGGGAATTACCCTCATTAGACGCAGCATAACGCATTTGGTTCACCTGACCTTGCTTAAGCACGAGGGGTGACCTTCACTTCGCCCCGCATGAGCGTTGCTCCGCCCCCCTCCGCTGCCGTTACTCCGGAAGCGAACCCTCCGCCGGGATTTCCTCCGGTTCGCAAGCGGGAGATCTTTGGCTGGTGCTGCTTCGACTTCGCCAATTCGGCGTTCACCACGATCATCATCACCGTCGTCTACGCGGTGTACTTTGCCAATGTCGTCGCAGGCGGCGATGTCCGCGCGGAAGGGTGGTGGGGTTCGGCCCTGGCGGCGTCCCAAGGCGTGGTGATCCTCCTCTCACCTCTGTTGGGATCCTATGCCGATGTGACCGCCCGCAAAAAGGTCCTGCTGATGAGCACGGCGCTGGTCTGCTCGGCCGCCACGGCGATGCTTTTCTTCGTCGGTCCCGGCAATGTGGCCCTCGCCCTCGGGCTCGTGATCCTCGCGAACATTGCGTTCTCCCTGAGTGAAAACAGCTGCGCCGCCTTCCTCCCGGAAATCAGCAACGCATCGAACGTCGGCCGGATCTCCGGCTTCGGCTGGAGCTTTGGCTACTTTGGCGGCCTCCTCAGTCTCGTGCTGGCCTTGGTCATTCTCCAGAGCGGGGAAGGCCGGGCGACGTGGACCTTTCTGATGACGGGGGTATTCTTCTTCGGGGCGAGCTTGCCGACCTTGATCTTCCTGCGGGAGCGAGCCCGTCCGTACGCCCTCCGGCCGGGGGAAACCTACGCGGGCCGCGGCTGGCAGCAGCTCCGGTCCATGCGGCGCGAACTCCCGCAGCACCGCACCCTCGCGATTTTCTTCATCGCCATGACATTCTATCTCTCCGGTTTGCTGGCTGTGGTCGGATTCGCGGCGCTGTACGCGACCAAGGTCATCGGCATGACCCAGGATGAGGTCATCAAGCTCTTCATCCTGCTCCAGATCGCCGGCGTCGCCGGCGCTTTCGGCTTCGGCGTCTTGCAGGACCGGGTCAGCTCCAAACTGGCGCTGACCCTCGCGATCCTGCTCTGGGTGGGTGTCTGTATCTGGGCCTCGGTTTGCGACACGAAGGAAGAGTTCTATGTGATCGGCGCCTTGGCCGGAGCCGCCATGGGAGCCCTGCAGTCCTCGAGCCGTGCGGTGGTCGCCTCCCTCACCCCCCCGGGGCGGGCGGGCGAATTCTTTGGTTACTGGGGGTTCTTCGGAAAGCTCGCCGGCGTGATTGGCCCCCTCCTTTTTGGGTGGCTCGCGACCTACGCGGATTACCGGGTCGCGATCGTCGCCACGGGCGCCCTCTTTCTGATCGGTCTGCTGATCCTCCTCCCACTCAGGCTGGTCCGCTCGCTAGTTGAGACATGACCCCGATAGGGTTGAGGCGATTTCGCGCTTCGTCCGTGGATGGGCGCATCGCGGAAGGCTCGACCCTGGCCATGTTCTGATCCGTTCAGTCCAAAATAAAATAAAACGAACCACGGCCGCGCCTCTGCCGAGGCACGGCCGTGTCATTTCCGTCCGCCGGTTGACGCCCCCCGCCGCCCGCGCCACGGTGCCGCGTGCTCTCCGATGCGTTCAGCGGACTGCAGACGCTCCTCCTGCCCGATCGCTGGCAGGCCGCTGCAATCATGGCCCTCAAGGCCGGCCGCGATGTGGTCATCGATGCGCCCACGGGCGCGGGCAAAACCTATGTCTTTGAACGCTGGGCCGAGCAGACCAATTTCGCCCGCCGCGCCCTCTTCACTGTCCCGACCCGCGCCCTCGCCAATGACAAGTACGCCGAGTGGCGGGCCCGGGGCTGGCGCGTGGGTATCATCACGGGCGATGTCACGATCGATCCCGGCGCCCCGCTCGTCGTCGCCACCCTTGAGGCCGTCCAAACCACCCTCGTCGCCCAGGCATCAAGTAACCCAATAGGTTACAGGATGCCTGATGCCCCGCCGCGCTTTCAGCTGCTGGTGGTCGACGAGTACCACTGGCTCGCGGATCCTCACCGCGGCAATCATTACGAGGGAGCGCTCCTCGCCCTCGACTCGTCGATGCAGCTGCTCCTGCTTTCCGGCGCGGTCGGAAATCCTGAGGAGGTCGCGGCCTGGCTCCGCCGGCTGGGACGTCACGTCGATGTGGTCCAGACCCACGTCCGCCCGGTGCCGCTGGAGGAGGTCGAGGCCGACGACCTGATCGCCGGGCTGCCCCGCACCATCGAGGGTTTCTGGTCGCGCCGCGTCGCCGGTGCCCTGCGTGACGGCCTGGGCCCGGTGCTCGTGTTTGCCCCGCATCGGCAGGACGCCGAGCGCCTCGCCCGCCAGTTTGCGCGCGAGCTCCCGCTGGCGGAACCGCTCACGCTCACCCCCGAGCAGGAAGTCCTCGCGGGGCCCGGGCTGTCCAAGCTGCTCCGTCAGCGCGTCGCCTACCACCATAGCGGCCTCACCTATGGCCAGCGCGCCGGGCTGATCGAGCCGCTGGCCAAGGCCGGCCAACTGCGCTCGGTCGTCGCCACGCTGGGTCTGAGCGCGGGCATCAACTTTTCCCTGCGCTCCGTCATGATCACCGCCGCCAGCTACCGCCAGGGCGCGATCGAGCATGAGATCGCGCCGCACGAGCTGCTCCAGATGATCGGACGCGCGGGCCGCCGCGGCCTCGACGAGATCGGCTATGTGCTGGTCAGCGCGTCCACGCCCCGGGTGCGTCGTGCCGCGCAGCAGCGGCTCAAGCGCGCCGCGCCACCGCCGTGGGCGGTCCTGCTGCGCGGCCTGAAACCGGGTGATCCGGCGCGCGACTCCGTGGTGGCCGGCGTGAGGCGCTTCGTCACCGAGACACCGATGCTGGCGGGCGATGAGATCACGGCGGCGCTGGATCCGGAAGCACTCCCTTGTCACCAGCGGACCGATACCGGCCGGGCCCGCCTGGTGCGCCGCGAGAAGAATCCCTTCCCCGGCTGTGTCAGCTGCGGCTACCGCGCGGCCTGCGTGGGCCTTTCGCCCCAGCCAACGCTGCTCTGGCAGCTGCAGCGCGCGGGCGTGCTCGACCGCGAGCTGCGCCTGACGGCCCGGGGGGCGATTGCCGGCTCCTTTCAGGGGCCGGAGGGCCTCGCCTTGGCGGTGGCGCTGGAAGACCGGCGCTACCCGCTCGAGGCGCTGGTTTACGACGGCGCGAACCTTTTCGGGACCGATCGCTTTACGGGAACCAATCCGCGCCGACTCGGGCGTCTCGCGGCGGTCTGCGAAAAGGCCTTCCACCGCCTGACCATCGAGGGTTACCTCGAGGAAGGCCTGCCGCCGCAGTATGGCTACGGCGGCAGCGAGGTCGTGCAGGCCCTGGTCGAAAAAACTGCACGGGCGCGCGCGCTGCTGGAGGACATCGAGAACGCCGGTCGCGGTGACATCGACCGGCTGATGACGGAATGGCGCAGCCTGCTGCGTCAGGTCGTGACGGCTCCGGCCCTGTCGATTGACGCCGGTCTGCCGCCGCTGCTCGTCGAGCGCTGGAATGATTTTCGCGCCCTTTGCCGTACCCAGCTGGGCGAGTCCAAGGCCGACGCGCTCCCAACCCTGCCACCGCTCACCGCCGAGCAGCGCCGGCCGGTGCAGCACCGCTTTTTCAAAAGCGGCGCCGCGACTCAGAGCAGCAGGATGGTGACCCCCTCGCGGTCGTTCTCGTCGACCCCCGCCGCACCCCCGCCCGCTTCGGCCGGCGCGACCAGCAGAAAGTAGATCAGGCTGGCCGCGAGTTGGAAACACGGGGAGCGGCCGATGACTCGCCCGCTTCCCTCGCTGCATTCCTTGGTCATCCCAAGGGGAGAAAGTGCAGCGGGTATAAACAAACGCGGAGTGAACTATGGCGGCAGGCGAATGAACACTGATTTCCGAGGCGGCGGCGATCACGGCGGGTGGAGTCCATGAGGGCTGGACGGTGGGGCTAGGAGTAAGTCGCAAAAAAGGTTACGGAGAGCTTTTGCCAGACTGAACGGACTCTGCATCGTGGAGCATTAACCCCATCGCCCTATGAATCGTCGGTCCTTCCTCGTTAAATCGTCGGTCGCTGTGTCCGCCGGCCTGCTCTCCCGCTCCCTCCTCCGCGCCCAGACGCCGTCCGCGGCTCCGGCCGCGTCCGCCGGTCCCGCCCCCTATACCACGACGTTCACGCCGCTGCGTCGCAACGTGGGCCTCTTCACCGGCCGCGGCGGCACCATCGGTTGGTTATCCAACAACGGCGCGCTGGCCGCGGTCGACACGCAGTTTCCGGATGCCGCCCAGCGCTTCCTTGACGAGTTCCCCGGTCGCGGCGGTCGTTCGTTCGACCTGCTGATCAACTCGCATCACCACGGGGACCACGTGGGTGGTAACCCCGTCTTCCGTCCGGTGACCAAGTCGATCGTCGCCCATGCGAATGTGCCTGACCTGATGAAGGCGGCCGGCGCGCGGGCCAATCCGCCCCAGACCAATTTCGTGCTCCCCGATATCACCTTTGCCGACGCCTGGCGCGCGGAGCTGGGTGACGAGGTGGTTTCGGCCAAGTACTACGGAGCGGCCCACACCAAGGGTGACATCGTGATCACCTTTGAGCGCGCCAATGTTGTCCATATGGGTGACCTGCTGTTCAATCGCGTCTATCCGGTGATGGACCGCCCGGGCGGGGCCACCACCAAGGGCTGGATCTCCGTCATGGAGAAGACGGTGGCGGATCACGATGCCGACACGATTTACATCGCCGGGCATAGCAAGGCCAACGATCCCCAGTTCACGGTGCGCTGCACCCGTGCCGACCTGCTGGTCTTCCGCGACTACCTTTCCGCTATGCTCGCCCACGTCGAGAAGGAGATCCAGGCCGGCAAGACCAAGGAGGAGATCGTCGTCCTGCAGAATCTCTCGGGCTTTTCCGACTTCCATGTTGAACGCGGCAGCCGCCTCCCGGGCAACCTCGGAAATACCTACGACGAGCTCACCGCGCCGAAGGCCTAAGCAATCCCGACGGATTCCCGAAAATCGAAAGGCGCCCGGCGGCAAAGCCGGGCGCCTTTTTTGTTTCGAACTCAGAAGAACCGCCCGCAAATCACGCTAATCTCCACGAATCAGCACCTGTAGAAACCCTCCGTTCAAGATTCGCGGTGATTCGTGCGAATTCGCGGGCAAGGTCCTGATTGGCTCAGTTCGTCGCCACCGCCGCCTTGGCGCGACGGTTCTGCGGCGGGAGGGTCTCGCGCAGCTCGTTGGGCTGGCCGGCGCCGCGCTTCTTCAGCACGAAGGCATCGTAGAGCTGGCCGATGGCGGTGCGGGCCTCGTAGTGGATCTCGTCGCCGTTGACCGTGATCACCTGGAAGAGCTGCGTGTCCTCCGCGGTGCGGACGAAGTTCTCGTTGGTGATGTTGTACATCTTGGGTCCGCTGACCGAGACGACGTACACCGTGCCGACGGCGGGATCATAGGTTTTCAGGCCGGTCGGGA
>CAMAXB010000124.1 GCA_945862035.1 Opitutus sp. GAS368 | reverse complement strand
GCGGCCTTGTCGAACTGCCGGCAGGCCATTCTGAAGACGTCGGAATCGTAGAGGGTGGAGACAATTGCCTTGGACATGAAAGCGAAGGGTTGATTCAGGGGAGATGGGTGGAGCCTGCCTACCGGTCCGGTTCATAGCAAACGGCATCCCTCAGGCCCCGGGCGGGTTGCAAGGAGCCTTATCCTCAGAAGCACATTTGGTAACGGTGGAAGGAAATCAGCCCCGTTGGAACAAGGGCGGTTGAAATCGCTTCCAAGTTGATCAGACACTCCCCAAGCGGATGTATTCGTTCCTGGATCAAATTGGCGGTTGGCTGCTCCGAAAGCTCTCGGCGGGCTTGCTGATGGTTGTGCTTGGCGTGGCCGCCGTAGCGCTGGGTTTGTACCTCCGAGAAACGGTGGATTTTGACCGCAGCCGGGCGATCATGATCCAGGCGCTGACGGATGAAAGGGACCAGTTGCAGGCCGTCCGGGCTGAGATCGAAGCCCGAATGGTCAAAATGCAATCCGATATCGTTATTCAGGAAGAGCGGGTGACCCGGGCGACCAAAGTCATATCAACCCTGCGGGAACTGGAAAGCTGGTGGGACCGACTGGTGGGAAATCCCGACCAGCAGAAGGCCAACGCCGACCAGATCGAGCGGATGACGGCGCTGAGCGCGGAGTCGACCAACGCCTTGGTGGACCTGCGGCGCTCCTTGCCGCAATTGACTGGAGAGCGAGACGGACTCGAACTCGCCCTCACCCGGCTGCAGGGCCGTCTTCAGGCCGAGCTGCAGACCGAGTCGCGTGTGGTTCATTATACCCGCCGGGCCTGGGAGAAGTCCAGGGTGTACGTGGTTACTGCGCTCGCCCTCTTCGTCTTCGGGCCGACCTTATTCAAGTTGGGACTGTTCTACGGGCTCGCTCCGCTGCTCGCCAAGTCGCGGCCCATCCGCTGGGTTGAATCGGCTGCGGCGCAGCCCGCGGTCGGGGGGAGCCGGGTGTCAGTCGACACCGCCCTGTGGCCGGGCGAGGTCCTTTTGATCCGCGAGAACTTTCTCCAGTCGAGCGACGAGGGGCTCGCGAAGAAGACCCGCTTCCTGCTCGACTGGCGGATTCCCTTCACGAGCCTGGCCTGCGGCTTGTTTGAACTGGTCAGTATGAGGAATGTGCGGGCCGAAGGTGAGCGCCGTGTGATCTTTTCCAACGCGGACGACCCGCACCTGGAGCTCGCCGTCGTGGCCCTGCCCGAGGGCGGATCGCTGATTCTTCGGCCGACTTTTCTCGCGGGGGTCATCACACCGGCGGATCGCCCCCTCCGGATCCGGCCCCGCTGGCAGCTGCTGCGCTGGCAGGCGTGGATCAGCCTGCAGTTTCGCTATTTTGAGTTTCAGGGACCCTGCCGGCTCCTGGTCGCCGGCCGCCGCGGCGTGCGGGCCGAGCAGTTGGTGGAGCGCGAGGGCCGGCCCGCTCCGGCCCGGCGGACCAACCAGCGGGCCACCATTGGATTCACGCCGACCCTCGATTATCAGCCGGTCCGGGCCGAGACTTTCTGGGGTTATTACCGCGGACTGAATCCGCTTTTCGACGACCTCTTCTCCGGTCAGGGCATGTTCCTGGTTCAGGAAACGTCATCCGGCCACGGCGAACGTGCATCGGGCCGCTTCTGGGCCTCGCTCTGGAGCGGCGTGCTCAAGGTGCTGGGCCTTTGAGCGCGCCGTCCCCCCTTTTACGTTCCACCTCCGCATGAAGCCCCTCTTCCAGCTCCAGGCCGACTACCGGCCGACCGGCGATCAGCCACGGGCGATTGCCCAGCTGACGGCCTCGCTGCAGGCGGGAAACAAGCACCAGACGCTGCTGGGCGTCACGGGCTCAGGGAAGACGTTCACCATGGCCAATCTGATCGCGAACCTCGATCGGCCGGCACTGATCATCTCCCACAACAAGACCCTCGCGGCCCAGCTTTATTCCGAGTTCAAGAACTTCTTCCCGGAGAACGCCGTCGAGTACTTCGTCAGCTACTACGACTACTACCAGCCCGAGGCCTACATCGCGTCGAGCGATACCTTCATTGAGAAGGACTCGTCCATCAACGAGGAGATCGAGCGCCTGCGCATCGCCGCGACCAGCTCGCTCGTTTCGCGGCGCGATGTCATTGTGGTCGCCTCGGTCTCCTGCATCTACGGCCTCGGCTCCCCCGAGGATTTCACCAATCTGCGCATCGAGCTGCGGAAGGGCCAGCCGTTTGGCCGGGGCCAGCTGCTCGAGCGGCTGGTCGACAATCTGTACGAGCGAAACGACTACGAGCTCAAGCGGGGCCGTTTCCGGGTGCGGGGAGACGTGGTGGACATCATGCCCGCCTACAGCGAGCAGGCGCTGCGGGTGGAGCTCTGGGGGGATGACGTGGAGGCGCTGAGCGAGTTCGACCCGCTCACCGGCACCGTGACCCGGGCGCTGGACCGCTTCGACCTGTACCCGGCCAACCAGTACGTGACCACCAAGGGCAAGCTCGAGCTCGCGGTCGGCCGGATCAAGGCCGAGCTGGATGCCCGGGTCGCGAAATTCGAGGCCGAGGGCCGCTACCTTGAAGCCCAGCGCATCCGCCTGCGCACGAACTACGACCTCGAGATGCTGCAGGAGATGGGCTTCTGCAACGGCATCGAGAACTACTCGCTGCACCTGTCGGGCCGGAATCCCGGCGAGCGCCCCACCTGCCTCATCGATTTCTTCCCCAAGGATTTCCTGCTCTTCGTGGACGAGAGCCATGCGACCATCCCGCAGGTGGGGGCGATGTACAACGGCGATCGGGCGCGCAAGAGCACGCTGGTCGACTTCGGGTTCCGGCTGCCTTCCGCCCTCGACAATCGCCCGCAGAGTTTCGACGAATTCGCCGCGATCACGGGCCAGACCGTCTATGTCTCGGCGACGCCCTCGAAATTCGAGCTGGAGCGCTCGACGGTCATTGCCGAGCAGCTGATTCGTCCCACCGGCCTGCTCGATCCGGAGATTGTTCTCCGCCCAACCAAGGGCCAGGTCGAGGACCTCATCGGCGAGATCAACCGGGCGGTCGCGCAGGGGGAGCGGGTGCTCGTCACCACCCTGACGAAGCGCCTGTCGGAGGATCTGACCGCCTTTCTGCGCGAGGCCAAGATCCGCGTGGAGTACCTGCACTCGGACATCGATGCGATCGAGCGGGTTGAGATCCTGCGCAACCTTCGACTCGGCAATTTTGACGTGCTGGTGGGCATCAATCTGCTGCGCGAGGGCCTCGATCTGCCGGAGGTCGCGCTCGTCGCGATCCTCGATGCGGACAAGGAGGGTTTCCTGCGCAGCGAAACCAGCCTCATCCAAACCTCGGGGCGCGCCGCGCGGCACGAGAAGGGCCGGGTCATCTTCTATGCCGACAAGGAGACGGACTCGATCCGCCGAACGCGGGAGGTTGTCCGCTACCGGCGGGAAAAGCAGATTGCGTATAACCGAGAGCACGGGATCACCCCGCGGAGCGTCAAGCGATCCGCCCAAGCCAGCCTCCAGGTCTACGATGGTACGGGGGAAAGAGAGGACCTAGTGGCCGCGGAAGTCGGCGTGGACGATGTTGCCGCGGTGATCGCCGAGCTGGAGAACGACATGACGGCGGCGGCCGGCCGGCTCGAGTTCGAGCGGGCGGCGGTCCTGCGTGATCAGATTGAAGCGCTGAAGAGCGGCAACTATCGAAAGCAGGCCCGGCCCGCGGACCGCGCGCGGAACAGGTTGGCCAAACCCGTGGGGCGTGCGCCCCGGGGCAAGTGACGGCGGACGGAGATTGCCTCCGGGTCGGCCCGCGCTGGACTGAGATGATCGTCCGTGGAATTCTCCTTCTGCTCACCCTCTCGGCGGTTTCGCGGCCGGCGAAATGGAGCATTCCGGAGCCGGGGGCACTGGCTCACCGACGGCCGCGATCGCAGCGATGCCGCCGAGGCCGGGCTGCTGGTGGCCGAGTGGGCTCGTTTCCGTGGCGAACGCCAGCGGGTCGTGGTTGATCGCGGATTCGCGCGGTGAACCAAGCGGAACGGGGGCATGCCAACTTGGCGACCGACGATCGGCCGCCGGCCGGGGAGCTCAAGTTCGTGCTCGACGCCGCGACGCCGCAGTCCGGGCGGGACGGCCTTAGCCGTGCCGGCCCTTGAAGGTCAGCTCGGCCACGCCGGACTTGTCGAGGGAGCCGAGGCCGAGCGCCGTCATGCGTTCGAACTGCAGCCGGGTCGCCGCGGCCAGCGGAAGATTGAGGCCAGCCGCGGCGCCGAGGTTCCAAGCGATGGTGGAATCCTTGGCCGCGTGGGCGCCGGAGAAGTAGCAGTCGTGCGCCCGGTTTTGCATGTCCTCACCGTCGGTCTTCAGGACCTGCGAAGCGGCTCCCGTCTGGCTGAAAACCTCGCGCAGCATGTCGAGGTCGAGCCCGAGCGCGGACCCGAGGCCGAGCCCCTCGGCCAAGCCCGCGGTGTTGATGTTCATGACCATGTTGACCAAGGCCTTGACCTGCGCCGCCTGGCCGGCGTGCCCGATGTAGCGCGGAGCGGTTGCCAGGTCGACGAGGACGGGCTGAAGGCGGTCGAAGGTCGCGCGTGCGCCACCGCACATCAGATAGAGGGTGCCATTGCGGGCCTGAGGGATGGACGAGGCCATGCAGGCCTCGAGGGAGTGGGCCCCGCGGAGCTGCGTGCGCCGCTCGATTTCCACATGGGTCGCGGGGGAAAGCGTGGCACAGTTGACGAAGACGCGGCCCGTCGCGCCGGTCAGCAGCGAATCACCGGACTCGGCGAACACCGCAAGTTGCGCGGCATCGTCGGTAACTACGGTGATGATCACCTGGGCGGCGGCAGTGACGGCGGCGAGGGTGGTGACCGCCTGCGTGCCGAGCTCGGCCGCGAGGGCGGAGGCGGACGGCGCGTGGACATCGTAAACGGCGGTGATCGTGTGGCCACGATCCTTGAGCCGGCGCGCCATGTTGGCGCCCATGCGACCGACTCCGACGAAGGCAATGGATTCAGACATAGGGATAGGACTTAGCGGGCGTAGAATGGATTATGCTTTTTCTCCTGCGCGAGCGTCGTCATCGGGCCGTGTCCGGGGGCGATCACGGTATCGCGCGGCAGGGTGAAGATCTTGTCGATGTTGTTGCGGTACTGCATGGTGAAATCCGTGGGGCTTCCCCCCATCGAGCTGGCGAAGAGCGAGTCGCCCACGACCGCGAGGGGCCAGCTCAGGCCCTTGACGAAGTAGGTCGTCTGACCCGGCGAGTGGCCCCAGGTTGACAGGGTCTTGATCGAGAGTTCGCCCAGATGGAAGTGCGCGTTTTCCTTGAAGGTCTTGGCACCGGGGTGGGTGCTGGGCTCGCGTTCGCTGGCCCAGACGGCGGCGCCGGTCTCGCCCGCCAGTCGGGTCAGGTCGGCGATGTGATCATCATGGGTGTGAGTGAGGAAAACGTCCATCAGGCGCAGACCCTCGGCGCGGATCAGGTCCAGCATTGCCTCACAGGAGGCACCGGTATCGAACGCGGCGGCAAGGCGGTCGCGCGCATCCCAGATCAGGTAGCTGTTGACCGTCATGTCCTCAAACGTCGTGTTGAACGCGGCGAACCCCCGCGGAAACGGGCGGAACTCCGGGTACCACCTCTTGTGCGCGAGGGCTTCCAGGGCATCTGGATTCAGACGCAGGTGGCGGGCGACGCGGCGGATGGCGATGTCGATCGGCTGGCCGCCCTTGATCGCCGCGAGGTCCTCCAACGAGATGTCGGACCGGGTAGCCAGATCCTCATCCGTGATCTTCAGGCCGCGCTGGGCTTTGTTGATCACATCGTTGAAATTGTCCTCGAGCGGAATTCTGGCCATGCCTCAGCTAAGGTGCGCGACCACGACCGGCGCAAGCCGAATGCCTTCCGGGTCCGCCGGACTCGTTCACCCGATGAATCCAAGCGGGCGGTAGTTTCCGTCAAGGACCCCGGCGGTCGGACACGAGAACCAGCGATCGAGCACGGTCGAGTAGACCTGACGAAAGTCGGTGCTGTAGGCGAGATCCTGCCCGCGATCGAGCGCGAGCGAGGGCGCGGAACCGTGGAGCCCACCTTTCACCGTGGAGCCCATCACGAAGAGGGGTGCCGCCGTGCCGTGATCAGTGCCCCGGCTCTCGTTCTCGGCCGGGCGGCGACCGAACTCAGAGAAAGTCATGGTCAGGACCTGCGAATCGAGACGATGAACTTCGAGGTCCTTCTGAAACGCAATCAGCCCCTCGGACAGGGTCGTCAGCAGGTTCCGGTGGGTGGCGAGCTGGTTGCTGTGGGTGTCGAAACCTCCAAGGCTCACAAAGTAGACGCGTGTGGGCAGGCCGGCGGCAATGAGGGCAGCGACGCTGCGGAGCGACTGGCCGAAGGAATTGCCCGGATAGGCCACCTCGGAGCGATAGGCCCCGAGGACGCTTTGCACGCGGCGCTCGGTCACCAAGGCGTTCATCATCGTCTGCTGGAGAAACCCCTGGTTGTCGTGGTCGTGGTCCCCGCCAGAGGGCTGCGAGAGGGCTTCGAGCAGCGTGAGCGGGTCGCGGCGCCCGCGGGGGCCACGGGCGTTGGGGTTGAGGCCGAAGGTGGCGTGGGAGGCTTCCGCGAGAAAGGACTGGGGAGTATCGGGCGTCACATGCACCGCCAGCGGATCGGTCCCCGCCGGTGCGCCGGCGCAGGCGTTGTCGAGAAAACGTCCGATCCAGCCGGAGGCGAGGTACTCATTGCTGTCGCTGCCGGTCTCCCAGATTTCGGTCGAGCGGAAATGGCTGCGATTGGGATTGGGGTAGCCGACGTTCTGGACGACCCCGAGCTTCCCGTCCTGAAAAAGGTCGTGCAGCCCCGCGCAGGCGGGATGGAGCCCCAGCAGGCCGTTGAGCCGCAGGACATCGCCCTTGGCCACGCCGAGCGTCGGGCGCAGGCGATAATAGGCGGCATCCTCAAAGGGCACCACGGTATTCAGTCCGTCGTTACCCCCGGCGAGCTGCACGAGGACAAGAATCGGCCGGTCCTTTTCGGGGGCCGGGGTGGCGGCGAGGGTGGACTCGACGAGAAACGAGGGCGCGAACTGGCTGAAGGCGAGCAGGCCGATCCCGCGCCCGGACCGCTGCAGGAACTCGCGCCGCGTGGTGGGCAGGAAGTGGGAGGAGTTGTTCATGGCGGGCGGCCTAGCAAAGTTGGTACTCGGGGGACTGCAGCAGGGCGGCGAGAGCGGCGCGGACCCGCTCCGTCCCGCCGGTCCGGCCCTCGGATGCGGCAAAGTCGCGGATCGCGCCGACATAAGCTGGGCTGACCGTGCGCGGAAGGAACTGGCGCACGATGCGCTCAGCGAAGGCGTCCGGCTCAAGCGGGGCGAGTTCGGCGAGGAAGGCCTCGTCCACGACGAAGCGGCTGCGCCCGGCGGCGCGGGCCGCGTTTAGCGCCCGGACATCGTCGGCATTGAGCAGCGATTCGTTCAAAGGCGAGAACAGGGCCTGAACAAGCTGGCGGCGGGCGGCGAGGGTGGAGGAATTGATCCACGACCGTCCGCCGATCCACCCGCGAACATTGGGCGGCTGGTAGAGCATCTGCCCCATCTGCCGCAAGGGCGCCAGCGCCTGCCGGGGCAGCGGGGCGACCTCAAGCGAGAGATCCTGCAGCAGCCCGAGGTAGAATTGGAGTGGACTCTTGATCAGCGTACCGCGGAACTCTGCGGCGAAGAACAGGCGGCTGCCGAAGAACTGCCGGGCAAGGGCGCCGAGGTTGAAGCCGGACGCCTTCCACGTGGTTCCGAGCGCAACCAGGTAGTCGTCGGCCAGCGGCGCATCGGTCAGATAAAAGCGCACGAGTTCGCGCGGAAGAAACGTGGTCGCGGCGGCCTGTTCGTAGACAAGGTCGATCACGTCGTCGCCATCGAAGCGGCCGCGGCGGCCAAACACAGTTTTGGTTCCCGTATCGCTTTGGCGCTCGATCACCCTGACTTCACCAAGCCGCTGGCGGTAGCCGGTGAACGCGCGGGCCGCCTCCTTGATGTCGCTCTCCGAGTAGTTGCCCTCGCCCAGCGTGAAGAGCTCAAAAAGCTCGCGGGCAAAATTCTCATTGGGGGCGTCGCGCCGGCTGTCCTGCAGGTCCAGATAGACGATCATGGCCGGCGAGCGCGACACCGCCTTGGTCAAGGCGGGAGCCGCACCCAGGCCCTGGGTGAGGAGGATATCCTGATGGGCGTAGACGAGGCCGGTCTGCTTCACCTTTTGCTGGCTCACGACGTAGATGTCGCTGAGGAACTGGGTCCACTTGGCCACGGCCTCGCGTCCCGGCGTGGCGGCGTAGCCAAGCCAGGCGAGACTGAGGTCCTGCAACGCGGTGGCCGACTTGTCGCGCAATTCCTTTTGCAGGCGCTGGCGCTCCGGGCCCGAGGCGGACCGGGCCTGTTCGGTGAGACCGGGGATCGCCGCCTCAAGCTCCGAAATCGATTCTGGCTTGGGCAGCCCGCGGGGCGCGACGGGAAAGAGTCGATCAAGGGTGACCGTCAGCCCGTCGCTTACGGCCTGCGCCACCTCCCCGGGGCGGGCGGTCCAGCCCGCGCGTCGCAGCAGG
>CAMAXB010000123.1 GCA_945862035.1 Opitutus sp. GAS368 | reverse complement strand
GTCGGCGGGAGCTTGTCGATCAGGCCGCGGACGAGGTCGAGGCGCTGCTTGGCGTAGCTGGTGATCGCGACCACATCGGCCCCGATGCCGATCACATGATAGCCCTCGGCGACGAGCTCCTCGAGCGGGGCGATCAGGCCGGCGGTCATGAGGAACTTGCCTTGCTGGCGGGCGGCGACGGCGACGCGCTTGCGGGCCGCGACGACCTCGGGGGCGTCGATCTGGCCGGCCTTGCCGATGCGGTGGCTGAAGTCGCCCGGGCCGAAGAGAATGCCATCAAAGCCCGGGACCGCGGCGATCTCCTCGACATTCTCGAGGGCCTCGGGGGACTCGATCTGGAGAATGACGACCCGCTCCGTATTGGAGTGGCGGATATACTCATCCATCGGGACGAGGCAGAACTGGCCGTCGATGTTGCCGCCGTCGAGGGCGCGCTTGCCGATCGGGTGAAAGCGGACCCACTCGACGATCTGCCGGGCCTCGGCCGCGCTGGCGACGTGGGGCACGATGATGCCGGTGGCGTCGGCCTCGAACGGGCGGATGTAGTCGCTGTAGCTGCCGCGGCCGACGCGCACGAAGCTGTCGATGTTGTGGACCCGCGCCGCGCGGACCTGGTTCTCGATGCCGACCCAGTCATTGGGCACGTGCTCCATGCAGAGCCAGACGGCGTCGACGCCGCTGAGGCCGGCAATCTCGGTGACCCGCGGGTCCGAAAGATTGATTTTGAGGACGGTCGGGAGCTGCTTTTCGCGCAGGAGCTTGAGCACGCGGCTGGGGCGGAGATTCATAGGGTGGTGGGGGGACGCTTAGACTTCGGAGAGGAGGACCTCGCGGCCGCCTTCATTGCGGCTGCGGATGCTGGCGATGAGCAGCCGCATGAGCTCGACCGTCTCGGAGAACGGGAACGGGCGGGTGCCGGTGCGCAGGTAGGTGATGAAGGCCTCGAGTTGGGACTTGAAGGAGAAGAATGTGTCGCCGGTGGTCAGGTTCACGTGGCCGGCGGTGCCGATCAGCTGGAGGCAGCCGAAGCCGCCGTACATGTCGGCGTTGGCGACGACGATCACATCGGCCCCGTTCTGGTGCTTGAGGTGGACGACGTTGCGGGCCAGGGAGCCGGTGTTTCGCGCGCTGATGAAGCCCGGGCCGATGATGGGGTACATGCCCTCAAGGGCGTGGATGCCGTAGGTCTCCCAGCTCTTCGGTGTCGTGATGCTGACGTAGCGGAGGGCGCCGAGCTCGCGGGTGGAGATGCGGTAGGGCAGGTATTCCTTCGCGTAGCGCATGCTGCTGGAGGACATCAGCGGACGCCCGGCATCGGCCCAGGCGATGAACGTCTGGAGATCGGGCGCGTTGTCGGTGAGCGGCTTGTCGATGAAGACGGGCAGGCCGGCCTCAATGAACGGGCGGGCGCGCTCGACATGTTCGCCGCCGATGTCGGTGGCGATGATGACGGCGTCGACGTGACCGATCACATCCGTGGGCTGCTTCACTACGTGGGGGATGAGGGAGCACTTCGCGACATGTTCCGCGGTGAAGCCGCCCTCGCCGGTGCAGCAGATGTGGGTGACCTTGGCGCCCGGAATGGTGAAGCCCTCGCTGGGCTGCTTGTTGAGGTAGACGGGGATGCCGGCGAAGGGGCACTCCTTGGTCATCGCCTCGCGGTCATAGCCATTGAACATGGCGCTCCACGAGTACGGGTGGCCGTTACCCGGCGTGCAGCCGAGCATGGCGAGGCGGATGGCGTGGGGGTGCTTGACCAGGCTCATGAGGGCGAGGAGTTACTCGACGTTGAGGGTGAGCTTGCCGGTGCGGTATTCATCTGCCCAGACCTTGAGCACGGCCGTGCTGTAGTCGGCGAGGGAACGTTTTTCCCCGGCATGCTTGAGCAGCTCGGGCAGCCAGCGGCGGCCGAAGCGAACGTGCTGGGTCTCGTCGGCGATGTCGTAGCGGACGAATTGCTCGCTCAGCTTGTCGCCCGCCTGCTGGTGCGCCTCGACGCGGCGGTGGCGATAGGGGAAGGCGTGCTCCTCGTTGCCCATGGTGAGCATGCAGTACTGCATGACCGGCGGAAACTGGCTCCGCCACTTGTAGATGTGCACGTACTGCGGCGACTTGAAGGGATCCATCTGGTGGGCGCGCATCCACTCGTAGCCCATGAGGCAGTGCCGGACCTCGTCGTAGAGATGGCGGGCGCTGTCGTACTGGAATTCCCAGGGCATGCCCTCGACGCTGTAGAGGATGAAGGCGACGGTCTCGGCGGCGAGCATCTCGGTGGAGTAGCGCTCGAACTCCTCGATGGTGTGGGCATCGTAGAGTTCCTCGTTCGGCATCGCGACCTGGTCGGCGAGCAGATTGGTGAAGCGATCATCGCGGGCGGCCTCGCGCGGCACTTTGAATTCGCGGCGGACGGCGGGCGCGGCAGCAGGCGCGGCGATGCGCTTCTCGCGTCCGCTGACGCCACCGGCGGCGGCGAGGAGGCGGGCGATGTAGCGCTGCCACTGGCGGGCGGCCGCCGTGATCTTGCCCGTGCGCTCGGCCGTGCGTAGCAGCGGCTCCACGCGGGCCATCTGGCCGCGGAGGTCGAGGAGGGCGTGGCTGATCACATGCACGCTCGGCTGGTCGCTATTGGGGAAGGTGGCCTTCTCGTGCGATTCGAGGGCGCGGATCAGGCTTGGGTTGATCTCGCGGAAGAGGGCGAGGAGGAACCCGAATTCATCGGGTGCGTGGACCAGTTCGCGCATGACCCGCACGAGGGCGGGATCGGACGGAGGCTGGAAGGCGGGCGACTGGATCTCGCGCAGGCGGAGGTAGAGGGCGTTCACGTGCTGGGAATATTCCCAGAGCGTGCGGCCCATCTCGCACTTCAGCTCGAAGGTGGCGGCGCGGGGCAGCCAGCCGGCGAGCAGGCGCAGGCCCTCGTGTTCGACGAAGCGATAATTGTTCAGGAGGCGCCGGTTCGCATCGATGTCGATGACGGGGCGGGCGGCGGCGGCGGGGCGGGACTTGCGGACGGGTCGAGCGGGCGCCTTGGCGGTGCGCGCAGAAGGAGGGGGAGTGTGGGCTCGTTTCATGGCGAAGGGGGTGCGACGGGGGAACGGAGAAGGGGACCTAGCCTTTGACGGTGGCGCAGGCCACGCGGGAGCCGGACTCGGCGGACTGGAGTGCGGCGAGATTGAAGCGGAGCGTCTGCAGGGCGGCTTCGAGGGAGCAGAGTTGGGCCGGCTTGCCCTCGATCAGATCGAGGAAGCGATTGGCCTGTTCGGTGAAGTGGGTGTCGCGCTCGACCGCGGGCACCTCGTTCCACGTCCAGTCCTTGTCGCCGAGACGGAACCAGCCCCAGCGCCGCAGGTGCAGGTCGACGCGCACGCTGCCCTGCGCGGTGTTGAACTGGAGGGTCGACTCGTTCGGGGCCTGGAACTGGTTGAGGGAGTAGTTGACGAGGGTGCCGCCGTTGCGGGCGCAGATGTTAACGGTGTCCTCGACCGTGACCTCGGGCAAGGCGAGGTGGGCGCAGTCGCAGATCAGGCTGTCGGTTGGTCCGAGGACGCTTTCCATCCAGTTGGCGGTGTGCGTGAGCGCGTCCTGAATGGCACCGCCTCCCATCTTGCGGTCGCGGTAGTAAGTCTTGGAGTAATGAACGGCGTGGGCTGGACGACCGCTGGGAAAATTCTGTCCGCTGAGGCTGGTCGCGTGCAGCACGGGCCCGAGAGTACCGCTGCGCAGGAAGTCGCGCACCTGGCTCAGAATCGGGAACACATGCAGGACGTAGGCGACCACGGCGACCTTGCGGGAGGCGTCGCGGAGCTGGATGAGCTCCTCGATCCCGCCGAGCGATTGGGAGAGCGGTTTCTCAATCAGGACGGGAATGCCCATTTTGAGGATCTGCATCGCCATGGGCACGTGGAGATGGGCCGGCGTGCAGATGACGGCAGCGTCAAACTTGCCGTTGGCGAGCGCCTGCTGCCAATCAGTCGCCGTAGGGACCTGGTACGTTTTGGCGATGGTCTGGAGCAGGGCGGGGGACGCATCGCAGGCCGTGGGCTGGGCCCGGCCGGTCGCTTGGAAGCAGCGTAAATGGCGCTCGCCTATGCTTCCGCAGCCGATAACGAGGAGTGAATGCACGTGGATTTGGGGTTAGGAAAGCCGGATTCGAAAGGGGACTCTTCCGCGCGGAACAGAAAGATATCTGAACGGGGGATTGCGCCCGGGGTAAAATCTATTGTATACACTGAGAGGACGATCCGGAGATGAAAAGTGTCAACACAGATGTTGCTTATGATTACATTCGCAAGCGGGTGCTGAATGGACATTTTCCCCCGGGATCAGCCCTGATGACGGGTTATCTGGCGGAGGAGATCAAGGTCAGCCGGACACCGATTAGGGACGCGCTGCGCAAGCTCGAGGCAGATGGCTTGGTGGAGATCAAGCCGCATCTCGGGGCGACTGTTAAGTCAATCGACATCAAAGAGTTTCGTGAGATGTGTGACCTTCGTCTGGCGCTGGAGAGCCATGCGGCCGGCCTGGCGGCACGGAATCGCACCGATCTGGATTTGCGGGAGATTCGCAGTGCCTTGGAGACAATGGGGGATCTGGTGGAGCGGATCCGGATGGCGGAGCAGGAACGCCCTCTGCTCAACGAACTTGCGCGCGAAGACGCCCGCTTCCACCTAGCGATCATGGAGGCGGCAAAAAGCCACCTAATGAAAAAGGAGATTGTGCGTCTGCATCTGCTCGAGCGCGTACTGGCCGGGGCCGACTTCGGCGACAAACCGGTGTTCAATAAGACGGTAAACGACGCGCGCAGGAAGATGGTCCAGGCCAAGCATGCCGATATTTATCATGCCATCGCAGCCTCAGATTCCTTCGGAGCCAAGCGGGCCATGGAATATCACCTCCACGAGTTGATCGAGCATGATCTCGGAAGCCGAGGAAAGTCACAAAATAATGCAGATAAAATGCTTGCGGAACCGATTATTCTTTAGACCCGGCTGGGTCGAGGGGCCTTGTGGCGGGGCTTGGCGGAGGCGAAGGAGGGGAGAAAAGTGCGACGGCCAGCGCGGCCCCGGAGATCCTGGTGACGGCGAGGGGCAACTTCGGTGTACAAATCGTGAGCTTTCTTTCCACGGATCAGCGCTCACCTGGGCTTGACTTGAGGTCACGGCCGCGTGACGTTGTATACATTAGCGGGCTGGAAACCGGCCTGCTTACTTAGCCCTGCAACCAAATGACACCCAGTAAATCGCGTACTTCGCTCTTCAGCAAAACCCTTACCGCGTGCGTGGCTTCGCTTGCCACGTGCGTGTTTTCCTCCGCCCAGACCTCTCCCGCGGTCACTCCGAGCACCCAGACTACGGAGAACGTGGTGCAGATGTCCAAATTCGAAGTTCAGTCGACCCAGGACCGTGGTTACACCACCAGCAACGCGGCTTCCGGTTTCAAGACGAACCAGGAGCTGATCAAGATTCCCCAGTCGATTCTCGTGATCACGAGCGACTTGGTGAAGGACATCGGCGCGACCAAGACGTCCGACGTCCTCGCGATCGGTGGCGCCAGCCAGTTCTATCGCGGTGAGTCCGTCCGTCTCCGCGGCGCCCGTACGCTGAATCCGTACCTCGATGATGCGATCGAGAACGTTCCCTACAGCGATAACGTGAACATCGACTCCTACGAGGTCATCCGTGGCCCCGCCGGCGTGCTTTACGCGAATGCCGGTGTCGGTGGCATCGTCCTCAAGTCGACGAAGAAGCCGCTGCCCTTCGACCAGCAGATCGTCAACGCGACGATTACCAGCGAGGGTACCTATCGCGCCGAAGTCGACTCGACCGGCCCGCTGGGCAACCTCGGTGATGCTCGTGTCTCCTACCGTGCGGTCGGAGCCTTCCAGGGCGGCGACACCTACCTCAAGAACATGAAGGACGATCGCGTGGCGTTTCACCCGACCATGCAGTTTGATTTCAGGAACGCGACCATCCGTGTCGCACTCGACTACGTTGACATCGACTCCCTCGCCGGCGGCCAGAACTTTGTTCTCCCGAATGGCAAGCTCTACACCGGCGCCGGCCGCGACGAGGGCTATTACGCAAAGGGGATCATGGAGAATCACCAGCAGAACCGTCAGCGCGCCGCGCTGCTCTTCCGCTTCGCCGACAATTGGGAGTCCAAGACCTCCATTTCTCACCTCCACTATGAGCGTCAAGGCACGAACCTGCTTCCCCAGGGTCTGAACCTCGCCACCAATGAGCTCACCCTCTTCGCCCGTCGCAACTACCAGCGTCAGGAGAACTGGGTGCTGAATCAGGACATCATCGGCACCTACAAGCTTGGCTCGATGGAGCACCAGAGCGCAGCCGGCTTCGGTTTTACCGACGAATACGTCCGCAGTTCCTTCCCCCGCAGCACGACGTTCGGTGGCGGCACGGGCGCCCAAGCCTTCTCGATCTCGAATCCGAGAATGGATACGGTCGTGGTTCCGACCTTTGGTTCCTACGTCCGACCCGAGTCGCACGGCTCCTGGACCAACAATCGCCGCGCGACCTACTACTACCAGCACCAGGCCACGGTCATTCCTGACCGCCTGATCTTGGTGGCCGGTTGGAGCGCCGCGTCGCTGCAGATCAATGATGTACCGGACGTCAACGCCCGCAACACCGCCGGCGGCACGCGCATCGTGCAGTTCAACGAGAACCTGCACCGCTACGGCATTGTCTTCAATCCGCTCAAGGACGTTGCCATCTACGTCCTCGACTCCACGACCTTCGCCCCGCAGGGCAACAGCAACACCCGTGACGTCAACGGTCTCCTGCTTCCCGCTCAGGTCGGCAAGGGTCAGGAGTTCGGCATCAAGACGTCCCTCTTCGGCGGCCGCCTCTCCTCCACGCTGTCGTTCTTCGATATCGAGCTGACCAATGTCGCCGTCCTCCAGGGCGGTCTCAGCCCGATCACGCAACAGCCGTTCTTCCGCGCGGCCGGTATCCAGTTCCAAACGGGGTGGGACGGTAACATCGCGTGGGCGCCGATTCCCGAGTGGCAGATCATTGCCACTGCTTATAAGGGCACGGTTGAGGACCAGACGGGTGCGAAGGTTAACAACACCTACGACAACCTCTATAGCTTCTTCACCCGTTACGAGTTCCGCGAGGGTTCCGTCAAGGGTCTCAGCATCGGCGGCGGTGCCAGTAAGACCGGTGGCAACTACTTCGCGACGCCTGGTGGCTACATCTTCCCGACCGGCGTCACCCCGGCTCCGATCACCTTGGAATCCGTCTGGAACATGAATCTGTTCGCTAGCTACGTCGTGAACAAGAACTGGACCGTCCGCGTGAACGTCGAGAACGTTCTCGACAAGGCGTTCGCCTTGGGCGCGCAGACCCCGATCTACGTCGACCCGAGCCCACCGCGCACGTTTACGTTCGGCGCGACCTACAAGTTCTAAGGAACCTGGCTCGTTCTCTCGCTTCACTTCCGGATCTGATTCGGGAGTGAAGCTTTTTTTTGGACCGATCCCGGCACCCGGGTGGGTGTCGGGATCCCTGATCGCTGTGGGCCCGTGGGCCGCGCAGCCCTTACCCCTCCTTTGAATTCGATCAGCCGCTTTCTGGGTTTATGAAGATCACCAAGATTCGTTCGATGAAACTGTGGGGACCCCGCAACCATGGGGTCGGCGGAGGCGAGGCAAAGATCGCCAAAGTCGTGGTGCGTGTGGACACCGACGCGGGCATCTACGGTCTAGGCGAGGTGGATAATTTTATGGGCGTAGCCCAAGGGATCGCCTACATGGACGAATACTTCCGCGGCCGCGATCCGTTCGCCGCCAATGCGGTCGTCTCCGAAATGCTCTTTGGCACCCAGGCCCCGAATCCGGCCGGCGTGCCGCGCGGGCCGATGGGGCCGCAGAACATCATCGCCTGCAGCATGTGCTCGCCCACCGCCACCCCTTGGGGGCCGGTCCTGTGGGCGGCCAGCGGCGTCGACATCGCGCTGTGCGACCTGATCGGCAAGGCACTGAAGACGCCGGCCTACAATTTGCTCGGCGGGAAGTTTCGCGATCAGCCGCGCGTGTACCTCGATCGCAGCACGCCCGACGACATCACCGACCTGTCAGCCTGGGAAAAAATGGCGGCCGAGACGGCGGAATCAGGCTTTACCCAGATGAAATTCGACATCGATTTCATGGCGACCGAGTGCGTGACCGATGTGTGGAACCGCTCGCTCTCGTTGAAGCAGATCAACCGGATCGTCGCGCGACTGGAAGCGGTGCGCCGCGCGGCCGGACCGGATTTCGAAATCTGCGTGGACTGTCACATGCAGTACAATGTACCCGACGCGATCCGCGTGGCGAACGCGCTGGCGCACCTCAACCTGCTCTGGCTCGAGGATCCCACGCCGATCACCAATCCGGATTCCTGCGCCGAAGTGCGCTCCAAGAGCCCGGTGGCGATCTGCATTGGAGAAATGTTCTCGGCGGAACAATTCAGGCTCTTCATCGCGCACCATGCCTGCGACATCCTCCACCCTGACGTGCTTTTCTGCGGCGGCATGCACGAGTTGCGCCGGATCGCCGACCTCGCGGAATTAAATCACCTGCCCGTGGCG
>CAMAXB010000122.1 GCA_945862035.1 Opitutus sp. GAS368 | reverse complement strand
GCCTGACCACCAGCGTCAGTCCGCCAGAACTGCCCACGCGCTACGCCTACTTCAACCGCGAGCTTTCCTGGCTGGCCTTCAACCGCCGGGTCCTCGAGCAGGCCGAGAACGTACGCAATCCGCTCCTCGAGCGGGTCAAGTTTCTCGCCATCGTCTCCTCCAATCTCGACGAGTTCTTCGAGATTCGCGTGGCTGGGATCATCCAGCAGGTGGACAACGGCGTGACCGAATCAAGCGTGGACGGTCTCGGGCCGCGTGAGCAGTTGCGTCGCATCCACTCGGTCGTCGCCTCGCTGGTGGACGACCAGTATCGCTGCTGGAACGAGCAATTACTCCCGTCCCTCGCGGCCGAGGGCATTCTGTTCAAGAGCGCCAAGGAACTGACGCCCAACGAGCTTAACTGGGCCCGGCAGTACTTCCAGGACCAGATCCAGCCGGTGCTCACGCCGCTGGCCATTGACCAGTCCCATCCCTTTCCCCAGCTCGCCAACAAGACCCTCAATGTGGTGGTCTCGCTCGACCATCCCGACACCGCCGAGGTCGACCATCTGCTGGCGCTGCTTCCGGTCCCGCGGATCCTGCCCCGTCTCGTGCGGGCCGATCCGGATGCACCGGGCCCGCAGGTCTACCTCTTCCTCAGCGAAATCATCAAGCTCTGCGCCGGCTCGTTCTTTCCCGGCTACCACGTCCACGGCGCCCACGCCTTCCGGGTCACGCGCAACAGCGACCTCTACATCGACGAGGAAGAGGCCGAGAATCTGCTGAAAAAGATCGAGGAGGAACTGCGTAATCAGCGGCGCGGCGCGGCGGTCCGGTTGGAAATTGAGGACGGAGTCGCAGACGAGATTCTGCAGATGCTCTGCGGGCATCTGGAGCTTTCCCACGAATACGTCTTCCGGCTCAACGGTCCCCTCAATCACCTGCGGCTGATGAGCCTCTACGAGCTCGACCGGCCGGACCTGAAGTTCCCCGCGTTCACGCCGGTGAGCACGTCGCCGCTGCGCGAGCCCGGAACCACCTTCGATACCATTGGGTCAAGGGATGTGCTGCTGCACCATCCCTACGATAGTTTCAGCCCGGTCGTGGAATTTGTCGAGCAGGCCGCCCACGACCCCCAGGTGTGCGCAATCAAACAGACGCTCTACCGCACCAGCGGCGACTCCCCGATCGTCCGAGCGCTCATCGCGGCGTCGCACAACGGCAAGCAGGTCACCGCGCTGGTCGAGCTCAAAGCCCGCTTCGACGAAGCCAACAACATCCAGTGGGCCCGCCAGCTGGAGGAGGCCGGAGTGCATGTCGTCTACGGCCTGGTCGGCCACAAGACCCACTGCAAATGCTCCCTCGTGGTCCGGCGCGAGGCGCGCGGCATGCGGCGCTACGTGCACCTCGGCACGGGCAACTACAATCCCCGGACGGCGCGCCTCTACACCGATCTCAGCTACTTCACCGCCCGCGAGGAGATCACGTCCGACGTGGCCAATCTCTTCAACTCCCTGACCGGCTTCTCCCGCGACCCGTCCTTCGATCACCTGCTGGTCGCGCCGTTCAACCTCCACGCCCGCATCCAGGAGTTGATCGGCCGCGAGCGGGACAACGCCGCCGCCGGCCGGCCGGCCCGGATCATGGCCAAGATGAACTCCCTCGTCGACAAGGCCACGATCGACAGTCTCTACGAGGCGTCGAAGGCCGGCGTGCAGATCGAACTGATCGTGCGCGGAGTCTGCTGCCTCGTGCCCGGGGTTCGCGGCCTGAGCGAGAACATCCGCGTGCGCTCCATCGTCGCCCGCTACCTTGAGCACGCCCGCGTATTCTACTTTGAGAACAACGGCGCGGAGCCGCTGATCCTCGCAGGCAGCGCCGACTGGATGCCGCGCAATTTCTTCCGTCGGATCGAGGTGGTCTTTCCCATTCTCGATCCCGGGCTGAGGCGCTTCATGACCGATGAGCTGTTCGGGATGGAACTGCAGGACAACGAGCACGCCCGCGAGCTCCACGCCAACGGCGCCTACCTGCCCGTGGCGCGGGCGGTGGACGCGCCGTCCTTCTCGGCCCAGGCCTATTTCATCGCCGCTGCCGGCCAGCGGGCCCGGGTGCTGGCGTAGTCAGGCCGTCCCGTCTGGCCCCGCTTCGCGCCGGCGGAGCCAACGATGGAAGGGCAGCCAGAGCGCCAGCGGCACGACGGCGCTCAGCGCCACGGCGAGCCCTGGATTCTCGACGCCGAGGTGGCCGATCGCCGCATAGGTGAAACCCATGGGCCCCGCGCCGCAGGCGAGTGCCGTCAGGAATGCGGCCGGTGGCATCCGGGTCAGTCCCGCCATGCAGGCGATGACCTCGGGGAAGACGGGCAACCAGCGCGAGAAGGCCACCAGCCAGCCGCCCGAGCGGGCGAACAGCCGCTCACCGCGCGCCAGGTCCTTCTCTCCGGCCAGCCGCACGGCCGCACCCCGGCCCAGCCGACGGCAGAGCGAGTAAGCCAGCAGCCCCGAGAGAAACGAACCCGTCGCACTGGCCGCGCCGCCCAGCCAGATACCATACAAATAGCCCATGGCCGACATCACGACCGTACCCGGAATGGGCAGGAAGAGGTCGACCACCAGCAGGCCCATGCCCGCCAACCAGCCCCAGCGATCAAAGCGCTCGATCCAAGCCACGGCGGTGGCTTGGTCCCACATCAGATCGTCTGACCAGATCCCGAATGGAATCAGAACGAGGACGGCAAGACCGAGGAATATCCAGAGCAGGCGCATGCGGCGGGGAAGAGCGCCTCCAAGTATGGAATGGCTCCGGGCCAGCGCGACAACTATTGATCGGTCATGGCCGCCCCCACCCCCAGCCCGATCGACCCGATCCAACTTCCCACCCTCGCGCAGGCCGTGATGCGCAACGCCCGGTTCCCCCAGCTTGCCTCCCTCGATGGTGACCAACCGCGCCTCCGCCCGGTCTCCCCGGTGCGCACCGACGGCTTCACCGCCTATGTCGCCAATCTGAGGAGCTACCACAAAACCGCCGAGATCGCCGCCAACCCCAAGGTGGAGCTTTGCTATCTCGACGAGCACCACGACCAGGTGCGCATCACCGGACGCGCCGAAGTCGTGACCGATCGGACCCTGCTCGCAGAAATCTGGGAAGCCAATCCCCTCCTCCGCCGTTACCTGGGGACACCCGACAATCCCGCCCTCATCATCTACCGCATCGTCCCGGTGCGCGTGCGCTTCATGCGCGAGTGGGCCATCGAGTACCACGAGGTTCCCCTGGCCTAGGCCCGCCACCGCGAACATTGGTCCCATCCGTCCTATCAGTCCCATGAGACCGATGGGTCCTATGGGACCGATGGGACGGATGGAGGAAAACGCAAAGGCCCCGCCCTCGCGAACGGGGGCCGAATGCACGCTTCCGACTTCCCGCCCGTGAGGACCGACTTCACCCTCTGGCGAGAGTGAACCCAGCCCGTTTCCTGCACCCCCTCCACCAAAGTCCGGCCGGTGTTTCCTGCCGCTTCTCCGGCTTTTCTTACCGTCCTGTTGGGTGCGCGGTTGACGGCTGCGCCCGAGCCCGTCACACCCTTCCAACCTACCCCGTTCGTTTCGTTGGTCACCCCTGCTTTGCGTGTTTCGGACCCTCCGCGCCCTCCCCACCCGTTAGTCCCGCTGTTTGCCACCGCCAGCCGGCCTGCACTCCGGTTTCAGCGTTCCCTCCGGCCCCTCGCCCGCGATTGACCGGTTCTGTTCCGCCCCTCGTCGGTCTCCGCCGTCCAGCGCTCGTTCTTACCCCGCCGTGACTACCCCCACTCACCCGGCCACGCACCATACCCCGCAGATTCTCGTCGTCGACGACGAGCCCAAGACCCTCCAGTCCCTCACTGAAGGCATGCGCGAGGAGGCGTGGTCTGTCGCCAGCGCCGCTGACGGCGACGAGGCGGTCAGTCTCATTGATCGCCTCCCCTTCGATTTGGTGGTTCTGGATTGGACGTTGCCCGGACGCGACGGGTTCAGCGTGCTCCGCCACCTCCGCGAGCGCGGGGCGCAGGTCCCCGTGCTGATGCTGACCGGCCGGTCCGGACTGGATGACCGCGTCTCAGGCCTTGAGGGCGGAGCCGATGACTACGTGGCCAAGCCCTTTGCCTTTGCCGAGGTCATGGCCCGCTGCCGGGCCCTTTTGCGCCGCACCGCGCTCTCCACCGGACACATCCTGGCCTACGCCGACCTCCGGCTCGACTCGCGCGCTCGCGTGGCCTTTCGCGGCGGTACGGAGATCCCGCTGACCCCACGCGAGGTGGATGTGCTGGAGTATCTGTTGCGCTACCAAGGCCAGGTCGTCACGCGCGAGATGCTGGAGCGCGACGTCTGGCGCCAGCTCCATCGATTCTCGTCCCTCGATAATGTGATCGACGTGCAGATGATGCGCCTGCGCCGCAAGGTGGACCGGGAGGGCGATGAAAAGTTCATCCACACCCTCCGCGGACTCGGCTACCGCCTCGGCGGAGAGGTTTCGTGATCGGTTGGTGGCAAAGGCGCTCGCTGCGCTTCCGCCTCGCCGCCTGGTACGCGAGCGGCGGCACCCTGCTGCTCGTGGCCTTCAGCGCCACGATCTATCTCTACGTCGCCAGTTCCCTCGCCCTTCCGATCGACCATCAGCTGAGGCGGGACCTTGCTGTCATCCGCGACCGGCTGACCATCTCCAGCGCCGGCGCAGTTCTCTGGGAGGGTCGCCCCCTCACGCCGGCCACGCCGTGGAGTCACCCTCTGCCTTGGTTCGAGTTGTGGAACGAGGAGGGCCGTCTCGCCCACCGCGCCTCGTCGCTGGGGGACGAGACCGCCGCCAGCCTGCGCACGCCGCCCCTCCCTGGTCGGGAATCCGTCGGCATCCTGCCCCTCAATCCGGCCATCAGCGTGCGGACCCTGTCCCTGCCCTACGCCTACCCCGGCCTGCCCGAGGGCTGGATGTTGCGGGTCTTTCACATCCACACGCCGGTGCAGGACACCCTCAGCGCATTGCTCGGCATCATTGTCATTGCCCTGCCCGCCGTGGTCTCCGCGCTGGTCATTGGCGGCTACGCGCTCACCCGGCGCTGGCTGAAACCGCTCGACGTGATGGTTTCCGAGGCCGCCCAGATCAGTGCGAGCGACCTCGGGCGCCGCTTGCCGGTGGCGAATCCGCACGACGAACTGGGGCGGCTCGCGACCGTCTTCAATCTCACGCTCGACCGCCTCGAAAGCGCCTTCCGCGACTTGGATCGCTTCGTGGGCGATGCCGCGCACGAGCTGCGCCGCCCGCTGACCTCCCTGCGCACGGTCGGCGAGGTCGGCCTGCTACGCGAACGCACGGCCCCCGAGTATCGGGACCTCATCGGCAGCATGCTCGAGGAGGAACATCGGATCCAAGCCCTCGTACACCGGCTGCTGGAACTGGCCGGCGCGGAGAGCAGCGGTCGCATCGACCACCGCCAACCCGTCCGTCTCGATGAGCTGGTGGGCAACTGTGCCGCGGAACTCGCCATCCTCGCCGAAGCCCGCGGGCAACGCCTCGAGTGGGTGGCAGCCCCCGCCACCACGGTCACGGATCCCGTGCTGCTCCAGCAGGCCCTGCGCAACCTCATCGACAATGCCCTGAAGTACAGCCCGGACGGTGCCACGGTCCGCATCACCCTCCGCGACGAGGGCGCGCAGCACCGCATCGAGGTCGTGGATCAGGGGCCGGGCATCCCGTCCGAACACCGCGCTCGGTTGGCGGAGCGATTCTTCCGCGCGGGTCACGGCGGGGACAAGGCGCGCCCCGGGTTCGGACTCGGCCTCTCCATCACCAAGGTCTACATGCGGGTCCTCGGTGGCGCGCTGCTCTACGAACGCGCCGACGAAGGCGGAAGCCGCTTCAGTCTGATCCTACCCAAGGGCGGGGCGGGGCCGGTGGCCACCGCCGCCGCCGTCTAGCGCGAGGCCGCGTTCACTGCGGCTGCGGGATACTTTCGCCGGGCGCGAGGCCCAGCGCCCACCGGATGCCCCCCAACAGATGCGTCTGGAATGCCAGCGCAACCTCGGGCGAGTTCATCCGCTCCTTGGCGCCCGGCGGCATCGCCACCGGATCCCACACGTCCTCCCGATGGCCAAGCGCCGTGTAGAAGATCCGGCCCTTGCCCTCGCTGCGCGCCCATGACACCGGAAAATGCCCGGCCGCCCCGGCCTCGCCGCGACCATCGTCGGGCCGACGGTTCATGCTGAGCACCGAACGCACCCGGCTGCGGTCATAGAGCTTGAAAATATAAAATTCCTCGTGAAGGGAGCGCGTCGCACCCCAACCCATCGCGCCCGCGTGCCCGGGATCCATCGTCACGACCTCGCCCACCGCCTGCTTGCCATGGAAGTCGAACGCCCCACCCATCATGCGGGCGTAGCGCGGCGTGCCGTGCAGCGAGTCGGTCGCCGCATGGATCCCGATGACCGCACCGCCCCCCTCCACCCAGGCAAAGAAGGCGTCCATATCGGGCAACGGCAGCTGGCCCACCGTGCTCAGGAACACGATCGCATCATAGGTCTTCAGCGCCTCGACGCTCATGAGCGGAGCCAGCACTTTACCCACCTGGGCATCCAGCGCCGGCCCGGTGCCCCCCTGCTTGCCCGGCTCAGGATAGGTCGGGTAATCAGGGCTCTCCGAGGTCGAGATAATCGCGAACTCTCCGCTCTTCGCCGCAAGTTCGCGCAGCACCTGCTCGCCGACCGGAATCGACGAGTGGCGGAATCCGGTCGTGGTGGTCACAAGCAGGACGCGCTTGGGCGCCGAGGCGGCCAGCGCGGTGCCGGTGAGACCGGCGGCAAATAACAGGATCAGGAGCGACTTCATGGGGAATGGAGGGGGGTGCGGAAGGGGTTGGGGCCCGCCGTCAGGCCGCCGCGGGGAACTCAGGCTTTGGCCAGCTTGACCCAGCGGGCGCCCAGGCGGGAGGACTTCACGACGGTCTCGATGAAGGCCATGCCCTCAACGCCATCCTCAATCGTCGGCAAATCCAGGTCGGCCGGACGCGGTGCCCCCGCGGCCTCCGCCGCCAGCGCGCGGAAGAGCTCCTGGTAAAGGTTGCCGAACGCCTCGAGGTAACCCTCAGGATGGCCCGACGGGGTGCGGGTGAAGCGCCGGGCCTCGGCACCCACATACCCATTGCCACGGCCCCAGATCTCGCTGGGGCGGTCCGGATACTTCACGATGAGCTGATTGGGATGCTCTTGGCGCCACTCGATCGCGGCCTTGGTGCCATAGACCCGCAGGTTGAGATTATTCTCCTCGCCCACGCTGATCTGCGAGGCGTGCAGCACGCCCTTGGCGCCACCCTTGAAACGCAGCAGGATGTTGCCGTCATCATCGAGCTTGCGGCCCTTGACGAACGCCGTGAGGTCCGCGCACAGCGTGTCAATGTGCAGCCCGGTCACGTAGCGCGCGAGGTTCTCCGCATGCGTACCGATGTCGCCGATGCAGCCGGCCGCGCCACTGCGCTTCGGGTCGGTGCGCCAGCTCGCCTGCTTCTGGCCCGTACCCTCGACCAGCGTGCTCAGCCAGCCCTGCGAATATTCGGCGACGACCTTGCGGACCTCGCCCAGCGCGCCCTCGCGCACGAGGGTGCGTGCCTGCTTGACCATCGTATTGCCCGTGTAGTTGTGGGTCAGGACGAAAAGTTTGCCGGACTTGCGGACCACCGCGCGCAGCTTCTTCGCCTCGGCGAGGTTGAAGGTGACGGGTTTGTCGCAGACCACATTGAAGCCCTTTTCAAGGAAGAGCTTCGCCGGGGGAAAGTGCTGGTGGTTGGGCGTGACGATCACGACAAAGTCGAGCCGGTCCCCCGCCGGGCGCGCAGCCTCGGCCTTCGCCATCTCGGCGTAGCTGCCATAGACCCGCGCCGGATCAAGCCCGAGGTCCGCGCCGGAGGCCTGGGAGCGCGCCGCGTCGGACGAAAACGCGCCGGCGACCAGCTCGGCCTTGCCGTCCATCAGGGCGGCGATGCGGTGCACCGCGCCAATGAAGGCGCCGCGCCCGCCGCCGATCATGCCAAAGCGAAATTTGCGATTCATGGGGAGGGGGAAGGGCGTTACTGGTTCTTGCGGTCAAAGGCGGCATCGAACGCCACCCCGCTCGCGGGGAAATCCAGCCGCCGCACCAGCGCGGCCGCCTCGGTCGCGCCATGGACCCGGTCCATGCGAACGTCCTCCCATTCAACCGAGAGGGGGCCGCGGTAGCCGACGTCGTTGAGCGCCACGATCACGTCCTCGAACTTCACATCGCCGTGACCCGGCGAACGGAAATCCCAGTGACGCCGCGCGTCGCCGAAGGTTGCATGGCCGCCGAACACGCCGACCGTGCCGTCGCCGTGGCCCCACCAGGCGTCCTTCACATGGACGTGGAAGATGCGCTCGCCGAGCAGGCGGATGAACTTCACGTAGTCGACCCCCTGATAACCAAGGTGGGACGGGTCGTAATTGAAGCCGAAGCGCGCATGGCCCTTCACCGCCGCGACCGCGCGCTGGGCGGTGGCGCTGTCGAAGGCGATTTCGGTCGGGTGCACCTCGAGGCCGAAGTTCACATTGACCTTGTCGAAGGCCTCAAGGATCGGGCCAATGCGGCGGGC
>CAMAXB010000121.1 GCA_945862035.1 Opitutus sp. GAS368 | reverse complement strand
AAATCCTGAATGTAAGGCAGGGCCTCAAGCAGCACCTTCGCCTTGGCGGTAATCTCGTTTACGTTCATCGAAAACTTGCGATCACCCGCGCTCGTCTGGCTGTCATCGGGCCACGGCCCGCCCTGCAGAATGAGTTCCGCGGGAATTGGACGGCCTCAGCAGGGATGAAAAATGACTTCACGTGTCGCGCGAGCAGAAAACCGATAAAACAGGCGTGGCCAGCATTTCCATACAATTCTGACCCCACCGACCAGATTCAGTCGCCGCCATTTGTCGCGCGGACTTCAAAATGGGCTTCACACCACGCCCGAGTCCGCCCACTTCTCGCATCGTGCCGAGCTCATCCCTGACTTTCTCCTCCACCGCCGAACATCGCGCGTGGCTGGCCCGCCAGGCCGATCTTCCGCAGGGGTTCCGCGTCGGGACCACTCGCTTCGACTTCGTTCCGCGCGAGGCGCCGAAGCCGGCCAAGATGACGCTCACCTTGATCGTGCTTGATCAGCCGACGCCTGATTTTGCAGCAGTTTTTACCCGCAATGCCCTTCCCGGCGCACCGGTCGTCGTGGGACGCCAGCGGCTGCACGAACCGGATCTCGGCGCGATCATCATCAACAACAAGATCTCCAACGTGTGCGCACCAGCGGGCGTGGAAACCGCCGAACGGATCTGCACGGAGACGGCCCGCGTGCTGGGGCTGAACCCACGGCAAGTGTTGCCCTCCTCGACCGGCGTCATTGGCTGGAGTCTTCCCGTTGAGCCGATGATTGACGCCCTGCCACAGGCGGCGGCAGCGCTGGCGGCATCGTCCATCCTCCCCGCAGCCGAGGGAATCGTCACCACGGATCTCTACCCCAAGATTCGCTCAGCCAAGCTCGGAGCCGGCCGAATTGTCGGGATTGCGAAGGGCGCGGGGATGATCGAGCCGAATTTGGCGACGATGCTGGTCTACGTCCTCACTGATCTCGCGGTCCCTCGCGAGAGTCTGCGCGTGGTCCTTCGACGCGTTGTCGATACGACCTTCAACCGCATCAGCATCGATAGTGACACCAGCACATCGGATACCGTGGTCCTGGTGTCCTCCGGGAAGTTTCCTTGCCCCGATCTTGCTGCTTTTGAAGAGGTACTCCGCACGATCTGCCAGGACTTGGCCGAGGACGTGGTGCGCAACGGAGAGGGCGTTCGCCACGTCATCCGGGTGAAAGTCAGCCGCGCGCCCGATACGGTCACAGCCGCCGCGCTCGGGAAGGCGATCGTCAATGCACCGCTGTTCAAATGTGCGGTGGCAGGGAACGACCCCAATGTGGGGCGCCTGGTGCAAGCGGTCGGCAAGCACGTCGGCGCCCATGCCCCCCACGTGGACCTTACGGGCCTCAGCCTCCGCATGGGCGGTATCGAGCTGTTTTCCGGCGGAGTCTTCCGGCTGAATCCCGAAAAGGAAGCCGCGCTTACGGCCCACCTCAAGTCGGCCGAGCTGTACGAAAGCACGCCGACCCCCGAAGGGCTTTTCTCGGCGCCAGTCAATTTTCCCCCCCACGAGCGCAGCGTCGATATCGAGGTCGATCTGGGCCGCGGCGCCGCCGAGGCCACGGTCCTCGGCGGAGATCTCACCCACGAATACGTGAGCGAGAACGCCGACTACCGAAGCTGAGGCCGGGGATCAGACCAGCCCGCTGGTCTCAGGAAAGCCGCACCAGAGATTCATAATCTGGATCGCCTGGCCGCTGGCACCCTTGAACAGATTATCTTCCGCCGAGGTGATGACAAAGTTGCCGGTCCGCGGGTCATAGGCCGCCGAAGTGTCTACCCGGTTTGTCCCCACCACATGAGCCGTGTCGGGGGTTTCACCCGTGGGAAGAAGCTGCACGAAGGGCGAGGCCCCATAGGTCGCACGCCACGATGCATACAGGGCCTCGATCGAGGGATTGGCCGCCGGAACCGTGATGGTCGTCGCAATGCCCCGCCGCATCGGCGCAAGGTGCGGGTTGAACTGGATGATCACCGGAGCCCCGGTCTGGAGGGCCAGCTGCTCTTCGATCTCCGCCAGGTGCCGATGCTTGATCAGGCCGTAGGCCTTGGCGCTCTCCGCGCGCTCAACGTAGAGGTACATTTCGTCCACCTTGCGACCCGCTCCGCTCACGCCGCTGAGCGAATTCACCACAATGTGCTGGCGGGCGACAATCCCATCCCGCAACAGCGGCACCAAAGGCACGAGGACGCTGGTCGGATAACACCCCGGGGCGGCGACGAGCTTGGCCTCGGATTTCCACGAAGGTGGCGTGAGCTCGGGCAACACGAACCGTGCCGAGGGCAGCAACTCCGGCGCGTGGTGCTTGCCGTAATAGCGTTCGTAGGTGGCAAGATCTGCGATCCGAAAATCCGCACTCAGGTCGATCACCCGCTTGCCGGCAGGCACAAGAACTTTGGCAAAATCCGCCGCCGCCCCATGGGGAAGGGCGAGGAAGAACAACTCGATGTCACTCCGCGCAAGGGCCCCCGGATCCGAGTCCATAAAGCACAGGCCCCGGTCCTGCCCGCGCAGGGCCGGAATGACGGACGCCAGCGGCTTCCCCGCCTGGCTGCGGGACGTGACCGCCGCCAAGGTTACCCTCGGGTGACCGAGGAGGAGTTTGACCAGGAGTTCGCCGGAGTATCCGGATGCGCCAACAATGCCGACTTTCATGATCTCAGGAGTGGAAACAGATTCACGGGTAATTCCAAGAATGGACGGAAGCCGAGGCGGGATGACGAAACCGAAGGTTCGCTGTCCGCAAAACAAAAGGCCGCCCCCGATTTGGGAAGGCGGCCTTTGAAAAACGCAGGGCGTCCGAATTAGCGCTTCGAGAACTGGAAGCGCTTGCGGGCACCGGGCTGGCCGGGCTTCTTACGCTCCTTGGCGCGGGGATCGCGCTTCATGTGACCGGCCTTCTTGAGGGCGGCCCGGAGCTCCGGATTCATCTTCTGCAGCGCACGGGCAATGCCGTGGGCGACTGCCCCGGCCTGGCCGGCAACACCGCCGCCGGACACGTTGGCCACCACGTCGATCTTCTCGCGAAGCTCAACCGTGACGAGAGGGGCGTAGGCCTGCTTGGCGAAATTCTCGTGGGAGAAGTAGTCCTCGAACTCGCGACCATTGGCCGTGAGCTTGCCGGTGCCTTCCGTGATGCGGACGCGGGCGGTGGAGGTCTTGCGGCGGCCGGTGCCAAGGAAAAGAGTGGCGGTATCAGCGCTCATGGAAATCAGACGGAGGTTTTGACCGGGGCCTGAGCCTCGTGCGTATGAGTGGGACCGGCGAAGACGCGGAGCTTGGTCAGCATGTCGGCGGCAATCCGGTTCTTCGGCAGCATGCCCTTGACGGCGTGCTTGATGATGAACTGGGGATTGCGAACGCGCTGCTCGCTCAGCTTGCGGTAGCTCTCGCCACCGACGTAACCGGAGAAAAACATGTACTTGTTCTGCTCTTCCTTCTTACCGGTCAGGACGACCTTCTCGGCGTTGATAACGACCACGTAGTCGCCGGTATCGACGCTCGGCGTGTACGAAGCCTTGTGGCGGCCGCGGATGAGGTTGGCTGCTTTAACCGCGAGGCGGCCAAGGACCTGTCCCTCAGCATCGATTAGATGCCACTTGGGTTGGACGGTCTCCTTTTTGGCGAGGAACGTTTTCATGAGAAAAGAGGGTTAGAACTAGGCCTCGCAGCGGGGCTGTCAACCTACATTTTGGGAGCCGAATAAAAAACCCGCCCCCGGGGTTGCGGGGACGGGTTTGGATTGATGCGGGGGCTGCGCGAACGACCTTACAGGCCCATCGTGATACCGGCCGTGAAGAAGAAGTGGTCTTCGGAGCCGGTCGCCCCGTTTGTGGCGTACTGGAGGCCCAGGGAGGCCGTAGCATTGTCCGTCAGCTTGTACGGGAGGACCGCACCGACCCCGTAGTAGGCATAACTGTCGCCCAGATCTGGAGTAACCAGGCCCAACGTGGCGGTGAGATCGAGGGAAAGCTCGTCAGCCAACGGGATGCTGTAACCAACCGCACCCTGGAACGCCCACGTCTCAAGCGTGAAGTCGTAGTAGGTGTAGAAGCTTGGGGTGAAGACCGAGACCGTGCCCGTGATGCCTACGTAGCCTTCAAACGTTGTGGTATCCAGACCCGAGGATTCGTCAATCTCCGGGTAGTAGTACAGCATCGCGCCGGTATCGACCTTCCACGTGTCGTTCAGGGGGAGTCCCATGCCGACGTAAAAGTCGATCTCGTCGGAGAACTCGATCTCGGGGTCATCGCTTTTCGCGATCGGTTGGCTCGCCCAGACACCAGCATACCAGTTGTCCTTCGCGATCTCGAGGGACGGCTGGAACGATTCATCCGCGAACTTAGTGCCGCGAAACACATATTCGCTGGCGTAAGAGAAATCGACCGTGATGGAGTAGGACGAGGCTGGCTCCTCAGCCTGAAGCGACGCTCCGGCCGCCAGAGCGGCCAGGATGATTGCAGTATTTTTCATAGTGTTGTTTTTCTGTAGTTTAATAAGTTGCCGTCAGACTACGGCGCCTCAAATCAAAATCCCGAAATTGTAAAATGTAAGCGCTTACACTTCCGTGACTTCACCGTTGGCGAGCCCAAGACCGATGGAACTTCCCATCGTTCCATTAGCAATCGCTGGACCAAACTCCTCAGTATGTGCAAAAACTAAAATTAGTGGCCGGATCGCTCGGTTTCACCGGGGTTGGCCTCGGCGCCTTCGGGGCCCATGCCTTGAAGGACACGCTCGCCATGCGGCAAATGACGTCCGCGTGGGACACCGCTGTATTGTATTTACTCGTTCACTGCGTAGCCATTTACGCAACTACGCTCGCACCGAATCCAAATACCAAGGCCGCCTGGTTTTGGACCGGTGGGGTCGTTCTCTTTAGCGGCTCGCTTTTGGCCATGGCGCTGGGCGGTCCCTCTTGGCTGGGACCGATTACCCCCCTCGGCGGGGTGGCCTTCCTGGTCGGCTGGTCGTTAGTCATCAAGTCGGCCTTCAGCCCATCGCGGGGCACCTAGCATGCGTCTACCCGACGAGCTGCGTCCGGTTCTAAGCGCACTGCACCGCGCGGGGCGACCCCGCCTCGTCGGCGGATGTGTTCGCGATTGGCTGCTCGGGATCCAATCTTCGGACTTTGATGTTGAGGTCGGGGGCGTGAACTTCGCGACCCTGCACGAGGTTCTCGCACCGTTTGGATCAACTGACGTTGTCGGGAGGAGCTTCGGTGTCATCAAGTTGCGTCTCGGCGGGAACGAGTATGACTTCAGCCTCCCGCGCCGGGAGTCGAAGACGGGAGCAGGCCACCGGGGCTTTGCGGTCGAGCCCGATCCTTCGCTCGACGACCTGGGCGCGGCGGCCCGACGCGACTTCACGATCAACGCCATCGCCTACGACCCATTCACCACGGCCTTGATCGACCCCTTGGGAGGCGAAAAGGATTTGAAGGCCCGAATCCTGCGCCATGCCAGTCCCTCCTTCGTCGACGATCCCTTGCGCGTCCTGCGCGGATTCCAGTTCGCAGCCCGGTTCGATCTGACCCTCGCTCCCGAGACGGCGGCGCTTTGCCAGTCGATCGCGACCACATTTAAGGAACTCCCCGTCGAGCGGGTGTGGCATGAGTGGGACAAGTGGGCGACCAAGGGGCTGCGACCCGCCCAAGGGCTCGCTATACTGGAGCAAAGCGGCTGGCTGCAACACTTTCCCGAGCTCGCGGCGCTCCGCGGCTGCCCGCAGGAACCCGAGTGGCACCCCGAGGGCGACGTGTTCGACCACACCGCGCATTGCCTCGAAGCGCTGACGAAGCTGCCGGATTGGACGGAGGCGCCGCCCGCCAAGCGCCGCCTGCTTTCCTTCGCCGTCCTCGCCCATGACTTTGGAAAGCCCCCGACCACCCGACGGATGGAGCGGCGCGGCGTCATGCGCTGGACCAGCCTTGGCCACGAAGCGGCCGGTGTTGCCCCGGCGCAGCGCTTCCTCGAGTCCCTCGGCGCCCCCCTCGACCTCTCTCCCCTCGTCGGCCCATTGGTGATGCATCACCTGGCGCACCACCATAGCCGGAACGGGCTCTACACCGACACGCAGGTCAGGCGACTCGCCCGCAAGCTCGCGCCAGCCACGATCGACGACCTTTGCACCGTGATGGTCGCAGATTCCCGGGGCCGCCCGCCACTTCATTCCCCCGACACCCTCGCCTACATTGAACGGCTGCGAGCGCGGGCCAAGCAGCTCTCGCTGCAGCACGCTGCCCCAACCCCCCTCGTTCTTGGTCGTCACCTGGTCGCACGGGATATCAAGCCCGGACCTTCGTTCAAACCCATCCTCGATGCGGCCTTTGAAGCCCAGCTTGACGGCAACTTTGCCGACGAGGCCGGCGGCATGACCTGGCTGCAAAACCATTTGCGCCACCGCTATCCCAACCTAGCCTGACCTTTCCCCATGTCCACCCAGCTCGACCAACTGAAACAGTACACCAAGGTTGTCGCCGACACCGGCGATTTTGTCGGCCTGAAGGAGTTCGCGCCGCAGGACGCGACCACCAACCCTTCGCTGATCCTGAAGGCCGCGGCATTGCCCACCTACGCCCATCTCGTCGATCAGGCGATCAAGGACTCCGGCGCCGCGGCGCCGCTTGATCGGGTGATCGATCGGCTGTTGGTCGTCTTCGGGCTCGAGATCCTGAAGATCGTCCCCGGTCGCGTCTCCAGCGAAGTGGACGCCCGGTTGTCGTTCGACCGTGATGGGACCCTCACGAAGGCTCGCGAAATCGTGGCGCTCTACGAAAAGGCCGGGATCGGTCGCGATCGTATCCTCATCAAGATCGCATCCACTTGGGAGGGCATCAAGGCCGCCGAGGTTCTCGAAAAGGAGGGAATTCACTGCAATCTCACGCTCCTGTTCTCGTTCGCCCAGGCCGTCGCCTGCGCAGAATCGGGCATCCAGCTCATCTCCCCCTTCGTCGGTCGAATCCTCGACTGGCACAAGAAGAGCACCGGCAAGGAATTCCCGGGTGCATCGGACCCCGGCGTGATCTCCGTCACGCAAATCTACACCTACTATAAAAAGTTCGGCTATCGCACCGAAGTGATGGGCGCGAGCTTCCGCAATAAAGGCGAGATCCTCGAGTTGGCGGGCTGTGACCTCCTCACCATCGCGCCTCCGCTGCTCGCCGAGCTGAAGGCCTCATCGGATCCGGTTGTCCGCAAGCTGGATCCCGCCAAGGCCTCCGCGGTCAACCTCAAGCGGATTTCGCTCGACGAAAAGGCGTTTCGCTTTGCCCTCAACGAGGACGCCATGGCCACCGAGAAGACAGCCGAGGGCATCCGCCTGTTCTCCGCCGACATTGGGAAGCTTGAGCAACTCATCGCAGCCAAGCGAAAGTAAGGCTCCACGGAACCGGCCATGATCCGCGCCTTCCAATGGGACCTCGCCCGCCAGGTCGAGCGGCTCGACTGGCTTCTGGCCCAGCTCCCGCGCTATGGCGACTGGGGTTACAACGAACTGTACCTTCACCTCGAGGACGCGGTGGAGTACCCCAGCCTACCCGGCCTCGCCCGGGCGGATGCCTACGCCTACCGCGACCTTGAGCGCCTGGTCACGGCCGCGAGTCGCGCCGGCATCCGCGTCGTCCCGATCGTCAATCTGCTGGGGCACACCCAATACCTGATCAAGGATCCCCGGTTTCGGGATCTGAACGAGCTCCGCGCGGCGGATGGTTCCGCCCTGGAGCGCGGCCAAATCTGCCCGCTGCACCCCCGGACGCTCGAGGTCGCCGCCAGCCTGATCGGGGACATGGCGCCTTTTTGCACCGCAGGCAAAGTCCACGTCGGCCTCGACGAGTCCTTCCACCTCGGCCGGCATCCCCTCAGCCAGGCGGAGATTGCCCGCATCGGTCTCGCTGGGCACTTCGCCGCTCACGCCGGTCGGCTGCACTCGATTGCCGCGCGACATGGCCTCCGCATGGGCCTATGGGCCGATCTGCTGGCGCTCCTGCCCGCGGCGATACCACTGCTGCCCCGCGGGATCATCGCCTACGATTGGTACTACCATCCCTTCGGACGGAAGCCCCGGATGGAGCTGTATAACTTTTCCGAATACGATCTCACGCCCGCCCTTACGGCGCAGGGGATCGAGCATTGGGGCTGCCCGATGAATGGCGCGTTTCGCTTCGAGCCCCTCCCCCTCTTCGCCGACCGTTTGGGCAACATCCGTTCCTGGTGGAATCGCGGCCAGCGCACGGGCGCCGCGGGTTTCCTCGTCACTTCGTGGGAGGCCTATCGCCTGGCGATCGAGCTGACGACGGTCGTCGACGCGGCCGCCGCCTGCCTCTGGACCAACCCGGCAATCGACCATCACGCTGACATGCTGGCCAAGGGCTTCGAGCGTGTTTTCGGAAAGAGCGGCGCGCGCGAGGCTGCTCGCGCTGCGCTGCGCTGCGACGAGCACGCCTTCGCGGGCTACGCGCGGTGGGAGATCAATGAGCGTTGGGACGGCTGTGCGCAGCCGGAGTCGGCTGCGCCCTACTCCGCGGAAGCACGATTCTTTACCCGCCTTTCCCAGCAGCGGCTTCCAGAGCCGTTTGCCGCGAGTGTGTCGTTCCGCCGCTACCTTGCGGAGCGCGATGTCTTTGTGCG
>CAMAXB010000120.1 GCA_945862035.1 Opitutus sp. GAS368 | reverse complement strand
GGACTTATGGTCGGGCCCGGCGATTTCGCCGGCCCGGGGTCATGCGTTCGCGCAGGCCGCCCTCGCGGAGGAGGTCCCGCTCCACGCGAATTCTCGGGCGATTGTAGCCGAGCTGCCACTCCGGTGCCGTGAGGTGGAGCGCCTTGCCCCCAAGGCGCTGGTTTGAAAAACGCGAGCCAACGCGCTGAGGGCAACGCGCTCCACCTCGGGCCACGATCCCCGGGGTCGGCGACCCCGGCTACAATTGGCGTACCATCCCCCCCCAAAAAAACTCCTCAATGCGTCAGCACATAAAACACGATGTTGATCGCCAGCGGATACGCGATCTTCTCCGAATAAAGCCGGAAGTACTCCCCGTCCTCCCCCTCGCGTTCCCAGCCGTCGCTGTCGTCGGAGTTGTGCAGGACCATCGCCATGAGACGACCCTTCGCGTCAAAAAGCACGCGGTGCTGGATCTGCGTGCCGGGCTGTTTCAGACCCATGCGGATGTTGGGCACCTGCGCCTTCTCCGTGACGTTGAATACACTCCGGTAAAGGGGGTGCTCGATCGGCAGTTCCTCGAACTGACGATCGGGGAGGATCTCGCGGAAAGAGCGCTCGACCGCCAGCCACTGTTGTTCGCCCCATGAATCCGTCGTGAGGATGAAGCCGCCGTTTTCAAGATAGCTGCGCAGCGCCAGAATCTCCGCCTCACTCAGGCTCATCGCGTGCGGGGCCGTGACCAGAAGAAAGGGGTACTTTATCAGTTCGGGGTCCGACGCCCGGATCAACCGGCCCAGCGGGCTGACGCTGAGCGAGGTCATCTGCTGCAGCCGGTAGGAAAGGTTCAAGTCGGCATCGGGCAGATCGGTGGTCCAGCCGCCACCCCGGGTTCTCGGCTGGCTGCCTCCGCGGTCGTAGCGCAGGCGCGCTACCGTAAAAACATCCGGTTCAAAGCCTGCCGGGTACTCCCACATCGGCGTTCCCGTGCTACGGGACTCCACGTCGCGCGCGGTCGTGGCATTGGGTGGCACATCCACCTGCCCGCCGCCGAAGTACCCCTGCCCCCACACCACTCCCGCCAGGGCCAACCCGCCGACCAACGCCCCCGCCCAGCCCAGCGATCGGCGGCGAGACCAGGACATGCGTGCGGGGAAAGTCATGGGCTCAAGACCATGCGGATGTCTGGAATGACGGCAAAGCGGATCGGTGGGTTACCGTGGGCGGAGGGTCCGCTTGGGCTCGGCGGACCCGCCAACTGGCGTTCCGCCGAAATCAACACAACCCGATCAGACCGCCATCAGGGGGTAGTCGGTGTAGCCCTTGGGACCGGGGCTATAAAGGGTGCGGTTGTCCGGTTCGACCAGTGCAAGCCCGGCCTTCACGCGGTCCACAAGGTCAGGATTGCTGACGTAATGATGGCCAAACGCGACCGCCGCGAGCGATCCGCTGGCCACGGCCTCGGCCGCCTCCGCGGGCGAGTAGCCCATGTTGCCCACGAGGGCGCCCGTGAAGGCCGAGCGGGCCGCGGTGACCACATCGGCCTTCTGCACGCCCATGAAATCGCCGCGCATCAGATGCAGGTAAGCCACCCGGCGCAGCTCAAGCTGGGAGGCGACGTAGCGCGTGATGGCGACCGGATCGCTGTCCAGCATATCGTTGAAGCTGTTCAGCGGCGAGATCCGGACGCCCACTCGGTCCGCTCCCCAGACGGCAATGGCCGCGTCGGTGACCTCCAGCAGCAAACGGGCACGATTCTCGATCGAACCGCCGTAGCGGCCGCTGCGCTGGTTGCTCCCGTCGCGCAGAAAAGCGTCGAGCAGGTAGCCATTCGCCCCGTGGACCTCCACGCCGTCGAATCCCGCCGCCTTGGCGTTGGCGGCCGCCGCGCGGAAACCCGCTACGATGCCGGGCAACTCATCGTCGCGCAGCTCCCGAGGGGTCTCGTACGGTTTCTTGCCCTCGGGCGTGTGCGTCTCGTCGTTGCGGATTGGCAGTGGGCTCGGCGCCACGGGCTGGGCGCCACCGTTCCAGAGAGAGTGACACGCCCGTCCGCCATGCCAGATCTGGAGCACGATCCGGCCGCCCTTCGCATGGACCGCGTCGGTCACCGTTTTCCAGGCCACGACTTGCGCCTCCGAATGAATCCCGGGCTCGCGTCCGCCGAACGCCGAGTTTCCTTCAATCGCCATGGTGGCCTCCGCCACGATCAGACCGGCGCTGGCACGCTGGGCGTAATGCTCGGCCATGATCGCGGTCGGTACATGCTGGGCATCCGCGCGGCAGCGGGTCAGCGGCGCCATGAGGATGCGATTGGGCAGATCGAGGGCGCCGAGGGAAACAGGCGTAAAGAGGGAGGCGTGGTGCATGGATTGAAACGTGTCCCCTGAGAAGAACTTGGCCGCCTCGAATAGCAACCCACCGGTCCACTTGCCTCAGCCCGTTCCCGGCCAAGAGTGCGTCACACTACTAGGCCGCCCGTTCGCAACTGCTTGGCGGCCCCGAGCCGGGCGAGAGGCACGCCGCCGCTGGATCCGAATAGGCCCGCGGTGGATGGCCTACGCCGGAGAGCGCCGCGTCAGGCTCGTCACCCAGCCAAAGACAGCAGGCCGAGGGAGACCCCGGCAAAAAGGCCGGCTACTCCTTCGCCGCACGCACGGCGTCGAGATAGTCGCACAGCAGACGAGCGTGGGCGATGTACGCTGACGTGGTGATCGCGGGTGCCTCGTTAACCGTAGCTAGCCACCAGCCTTCGGCCCCGAGCGCGTCGATCGCCGCTCGCACGCGAGGGGTGAGCGCCGTGATCCGCTTCGCCGCGTCGCCCGGCTGCGCTGCGGCGTCGCGGCGGGCCAGCAGGGCTTCCCGCCCCAGCGTCAGCGCGGCCTCCGCCTGCGCGATCGCCGCCGGAACCCCGAAGGCCCCCTTCCAGGCATAGCCGGTCTGTCGCTCCAGCGTCAGTTCCTCGACCGAATAGTAGATCTTTCCGTCGCGATCACCGAAGATCGGCCGGTTGGTGCCGGGCTCATAGAGACGTGCCCACCGCCCTGGCGCGATTTCCGAGCGGCGCAGCCAGACGATGGCCCGCGGCAGCGGCTCGAGGAAGCCGAAGTCGCCGGTCTCCAGATACAAGTCCACCAACAAGCTCATGACCCCAGCGCTTTCGCGCGAGGACACGCCGGGCGGCTCGAAGGCCCGGGCCCAGGCCGGGTGCATGCGCGCGTCGTACTGCTGCGCCCAACCCGGCTGCGGTTCAGGCAACTGCGCCCGCCGGAGGAACTCACCGCCCCGCAGCGCGACCGCGCGCAGATCCGGACGGTTCAGCTTCTTGGCGGCGTCCAACAGAGTCAGAATACAGTCGCGCTGCGTGTCATCGTTGAGGGTTGAGTGATCGGAGTACGGCTGACCGCTATGGGCGCGCGGCCACGCCGGATCGATGGCTGCGTTCCGCACCGGGTAGGCCGCCGGATCAACCCGCTGCCCGTTCCACCGCTGCGGCCAGCCGCCCGATGGCCGCTGAGCCTCAGCCAGCTTGGCCAGACCGTAGTCGCGGGTCTCCCGGATGCGCTGGTCGCGCGCGGTGTCGCTGGTCGAATTGATGATTGTCAGGGCGACCAGAAAGCGCAGCGCCTGCTGCGTGTTGTCGTCGTCGTACGTCGACACGTTCCGGCGCTTGGCCGCCTCATCCACGGGGACGCGGCCGATGTCGTCGCGCCGGTACCAAGCGGCGCGCTTCTCCGGATCAAATTCAATCAGGTAGTCCCAGCCGCCCGACGCCAGTTGGCCCGTCGCCAGCGCCTCGGCCACGGCCCACGCAGCTTCCAGGTAACGTGCTTCGCCGGTGCTGGCGTGGGCACGCAGAAACGCGAAGCCCATGGCCGGTGTTCCCGGCGTCTGCACCCAGATCTGGGTCGCCGTGGCCTCGTTCTCGCCGGCTCGCGCGGAGAGATCCGGCGAATAGCGCCACAGGTAACCGCCCTCCGTCGCGATGCCCTGCATCGCCGCGGTGGCCTTCGCCAGCGCCGCGCGTGCCTCCGTCGCGAGAGTGTCCGCCGCAAGACTGACCGTCCCACTCACCAGACCGACCCACACCGCACACGCTGAGCGCAAAACGAAAGGAGTCATGGCGAGATCAGGGTTGGGTCCGGACCGGGGCACCCGCGATCGATTCCACCAGCCGCGGAACGTACGAGCGGTAGCGCTCATCGGGCGAGCCTGCATCCGTGGGCAGGGTTTTCACGAAATCCCTCAGACCGTCCGCCTTGGGGCCCAAGCCCTCGATCGCCGCCAGTGCCGCCATGGCAACGAACACTCCGTTCTGGGAGGGAGAGGCGAGTTCCTGCAGGACCGCAAGCGAAGCGGCGAGGTCGGTCGCCTCGCCGTACTCCGCCAGAGCCTGGGCGCAGACAATCCGCACAGCCGGGGAGGAATCCGTCAACCCCGCGCGGAGCAGGAGACGGACCGCCCACACCGCATCGCCCCCACGCATGAGGAACCCGCTCGCCGCCCAGTACCGTACGGCCGGGTCCGCGTCCGCCATCAGCGAGCGCAGGGCTGGCAGCGCCGCTGGATCCAGTTGCGATGCGAGATCAGCGGCGGCATAGATCCGCTCAAAGGGATACCGGACTTCATCGCGGGAGAGATCGTACGGCGAGGTCCCGTTCGCGCGGCGGTGCATGTCGGATTCCGGGAGGAAGGCCACATCCCGGCGCGCGAGAAGGTCCGTCGCCTGCGCCGCCCGCAATCGGGCAAGGACCGCCTGGTGCGCCGGCGAGGCGGCAAGGTTGTTCACCTCATCCGGGTCGGTCTGCAGATCGTAGAGTTCCTCGGGGGCCTTGGGCACGCGCCAGAAGATCGATTGTGCCTCGTTGGTCAGCCCGGCGTCGAAACGCTCCTTCCAGATCCGGGTGGTCGGCGTCTCGAACTGGTAGGCGATCCGCTGGGCCTGCGACACGTGGGGCTGGAAATTCCGCAGGTAAACGTAACGCCCATCCGTGACGCTGAACACGAGGTCATTGCGCTCATCCATCCGCCCGCGCGACCCGTGCATGACCGCCGGTCCCGGCGTCGCGTGCGGTCCGGCGAATGCGCTCCCCTCCATCCACGCGGGCGGCTGAACCCCCGCGAGGCTCAGCATGGTCGGCGCGAGATCGACGAAGGAGACCAGGCGATCGGACCACCCGCCCGCCGTGTACTCGGCCGGCGCGAGGTGACGCCATTTCTCCGGGAAATAGACGACAAACGGGACCTGCAGGCCGGAATTGGATGGCCAGCGCTTGCTGCGGGGCATGCCGCTACCGTGGTCGGCAAAGTAGAACACAATGGTCTCCTCGGCGAGGCCCGCCTCCGCCACCTCGCGCAGGCGCAGACCCGCATCCGCATCGGCCGCACTCACCTGATCGTAGTACTGCGCCCAATCCTGCCGGACCTCGGGCAGATCGGGATGGTAGGCGGGCACCCGCACCCGCGCGGGATCCGTGACCGCCGTGTGCGGGCGCAGACGCATCTGGCTCTCGTGGCTCTTGTTTGAGTTGAAGACGGCAAAGAACGGCTGCCCCGCGGGCCGATTCTTCCAGTGCGCCTTGGCCGATGAGACATCCCAGGTGCGATCCGACTTCGAAAGATTGTAGTCCTCCTTCACGTGGTTCGTCGCGTAATAGCCCGCCTCCCGCAGGAATTCGGGAAACATCCGCGCCCCAGCCGGCATGGGCACCATCGACCTCATGTGCACGCTTCCCGTGCTGGTCGCATACATCCCTGAAATGATCGCGGTCCGCGCGGGCGCGCACACCGGATGATTCGACCACGCCCGGCGGTATGCCATGCCTTGCGCCGCCAGCGCATCAAAGGCGGGGGTTCGCGCCAAGGCGTCCCCGTAAGCGCCGACGTGGGGGCCATGGTCCTCGCTGGTGAGCCAGAGAACATTCGGGCGATCCGCCGCTGCGCGCACGGTCAAGGAGCCAAGCGCAGCCACCAGCAGCGGAATAAGAAAGCAAAAGCGAAGTGACATGAGTGGCCGGTAATGACGTGAACAGTGGATCGTCCGGGCGCACGCAAAGAGGCGTGGACGCGCAACATTTTTCAGGGTGACCGCATCCCAGTCGGGTGACCGCGGGCTGTAAACGTCCAAAAACAAGGCCACACCCGCGGCTCGCCCTGCCGCCGAGAAGTTCCTATGTTCGGCCGCGCAATGAACCCCTTCACCGCCCACTCAAGCCAAGTCGCCGCGTTGCTGGTCATCGCAGTCGCGCTCCTGGAGACGGCAACGCCCCTGCTGAGCGCCGCGTCCGTTCCGCCCGAGCAGCGCCCTGCCATCGGATCGCGGACGTGGGTTTGGGATTCACTGACCTTTCGCCCCAGCCCGCTCGGCGGTCGTCGCGAGGTCAACAACAGTCCGTCCGCGACCCTACGGGTTTTCGAGTCCCACGTGACTACACTCAACCCAGGTCTCCGCTCGCATGCTCCGCACCGGCATGGGCAGGAGGAGTTCATTCTCATTAAAGAGGGCACGCTTGAGGCCTCGATCAACGGCCGCACCCAGCGGGCGGGGCCGGGTTCAATTTTCTTCTTCGCCGCGCACGACGCCCACAACTCGACCAATGTCGGGGATACGCCGGCGACCTACCTCGTCTTCAACTTCCAGACCGCCCTGTCCGCGACCGCTCATCCCGAGGGCGTTGAGGCCGCGACGGCCAGCGGTAAACTGACGGGAAAACTGCAGTCGACAGTTTACGACTGGGAAAAGCTGGCCGTAACCAAGACCGCCAGGGGCGAACGCCGGCCGGTCCTTAATTCGCCAACGGCCACGCTGGCGAATATCGAATGTCACATCACCACGCTCAACCTCGGTGAGACCCCGCACGCCGCCCACCGCCACGCCGACGAGGAACTCATCATCGTCAAAGATGGTGAGCTCGAGGCAACTGTCGACGGTGTCGTGACGCGCGGCGGACCGGGCTCGATCTTTTTCTTCAGCGCAAACTCCATGCACGGCCTGAGGAACGTCGGCGGCACCGTAGCGACCTACTACGTCTTCCGGGTCGTGACCGAACAGACACCCAAAGCCATCACACCGTAATTCGTGCTACCTCAAGCAAACGCGATGGCTGATGGGTCAGCGCGCAAGCGCTCAAGACGCAGATAACGTTCGACGCGATCTCCGCAGAGTCCCTGCCCAATCTGAAATTTCAGGTTTGAAATCTGAGATCGCAGTGAGCCACCGGCTCACGGCCTCATCGCCGCTTCGATTCTGGCGAGGCCTGCCTGCAACTCGGACTCCGGTAGCCAGCGGCCGCGCACCATGACGCCGGCGCGCTTGCTCACATTGCCGATGTCGCTCAGCGGGTTGGCCTCAAGCAGCACCAGATCCGCCCGGTGACCCTCGTTGACTTGGCCGAAGTGGTCCTTGAAGGCAAAGTACTCGCCCACCCGGCTGGTGGCCGAGCGGAGAATATCGTAGGGCGACATTCCAACCGACGCCATGGACTTCATCTCACGGTGGACGGAGAAGCCAGGGACGCTGTACTGCTGCGGTGCATCCGTCCCGAACGCGATCTTCACATTTCCCTCATACAGGGCCTTGAGTACGGCGTTTCGATTGGCGGCGATCTGCGCCACCTTGGCGGCATTAAAGGTCGGAGCGCTGATCCGCTGATCGTACACCGTCCGCCAGCGTTCCACCTCGGCGCGCGGCATGTACTTCAGCTCTGGAAAAGCCAGCATCTCGGCGTGACGCGCCGATCCGATGATGGTTTCCCACAATACCATGGTGGGAACGACCCAGGTACCCGTGTCGCGCGTCAACTTCACCAGCTCGGCGAGACGCACCTGATCAACCGGGGCCGAATCGGCCTGAAGCAGTTCGATGTAGCCATCGACATGGTCGATGCTCTCCTGCCGACGCTCGATCGCATGAATGAGCCCAACATCCGCCGGGACATGTCCGGCGAAGCGCATGCCCAGCTCATGGGCGGTTCGGGCCATTGCATCATAGCTCGCACGGCTGAGGCCGGGATGCACCTTCAGCAGGTCCCACCCTTCCGCCTTCTGCTGGCGCACGCGCGCCTCAGCGGCCGCCGGATTCTGGACGGCGCCGCCACTGAAACTCGGCCCGGCAAGGTAGAGTGAGGGTCCGAGAATCTCGCGCTTGTGCACCTTGTCGCGCAGCTCCAGCTGACCGGGCCAGCCGAGCATGCCCCTCACGGTCGTGACACCGTTGGCCAAGAAAAGAAAGTAGGTGTTTTCGATGTACTCCTGCGACGAGCCCACCGGGGGATTGTGGCCGTGCATCTCCCCCAGCCCGGGAATCAGGAACTTGCCGCGCCCATCGATTCGCACGGCTCCGTCAGGCACGGTGACCGTCGCAGAAGGACCAACCCGGACAATACGGTCACCCCCGACGAGCACGGTCTGGCCAGGGAGCACGCGCTCCGAGTCCATGGGGATCACCGTCACATCAACAAAGGCAATCGACGCGGCCCGCAGGCCAGCGGTGAAAAGAGCGAGGACGGCAACAAGAAGGCAGCAGGCGCGAATCAGCGTTTTCATGGGCAAACGGACAAACCGGGGTTGAGGGGTTGCGAACACCTCAACTCAAGGCCCGCCCCCGCGCCACGTCAATCGAAGGACACGCACCTGCCACCGCACCACCCACTCCCGCACCCCGGGCAGGGCTATCCCCTGCGGCGGCGCGACCCAAGCGAGGTGTCACGCAATACGTGACACTTTCGCTCGGGTCGCACTGGCATGAGCAAGCGCCAACCGCGGGCGGAAAGCAGGCCGATCGCAGACGCGCAGAGGCGAACAAACGAGGAAGGAG
>CAMAXB010000119.1 GCA_945862035.1 Opitutus sp. GAS368 | reverse complement strand
GTGAAGCCGCCTCCGGCGATGAGGATCTTCCGGTTGGGATTGACCGGTCCGTTGGGGGCGGACGCCTGGGCGAGGAGCGGACTGGCCGTTGCGCTGGCGGCAGCGAGGCCGGCGACGGAGGAGAGCAGAAAACTACGACGATTCATGGGTGGATCCAGAACAGGCGGTTGAGGTGAATCCGGGGAGAGGGGAGGGAACCCGGGGGGGTGCAGTGAATTCAGCAGATTGTGCGCCGAAGACGAGGGGAAAGGCCTCGAATCACCCGGGCTGACCGCGTGGCGCCCGGTGGCTCCGCCCTAAAATGAAGCTCGGCTTTGACTGCCGCGGAAATTCCCTTTCGCTGGGGTGATCTCCATGCTGGCTCCCTTCCTGCAAGACCGTGTCGCACTTTATGTCGCCGGAGCGATGACCGCTCCGGAACGGGAAAATTTTGAGCTGGTGCTCGATTTTGAGGAGGAAGTGCGGGCCTCGGTTGCGGAGTCGCAGGAGGCGCTGGCCCTGGCGGTAACGTCGGCCGCTCCGGCCTGCGCGGTTCCTCCCGCCGCCCTCAAGACGCGCATTCTCGGATCCCTTTCCGCCCGTCCGCCTCGCGTGGCCCCGGTCGCGATGGTTGTCACCGATGGCCGGGGTCTGACCGAGTGGGTCAATCCGGCATTCACCGCCATGTGCGGCTACTCGTTCGCGGAACTGCGGGGCCGCAAGCCCGGTCACCTCCTGCAGGGACCGGACACGGATCCCGCGGCCCTTGATCGTATTCGCGCCGCGGTCGCCGCGCGCCGCTCCTGCTGCGAGACCGTGGTGAACTACCACCGGAACGGTTCGCGCTACTTGGCGGAGATTTCAATCACGCCCATCCTCGACGACGACGACCAGCCCGTGTGGTTTGCGGCGAAGGAACGGATCCTCGGGGTCGCCTGAACAATCCTCCTCAGGGCTTGCAGGGGGGCCGCCCGACGAAACCCAAGGGCTCGCCGCAGGGCCGGCCGTGAGCCCTCGGGTTGCGGATGTTGCGCTCAGTTTTCCCATCACCTGATTCGGCTCGGTTCTCTCAACGGCGGCGCGCAGGCGGACCGGGCGACGGTAGGTAGCGTCATGTCGGGAGTGGATCTGGATCGATGCAACCATCTAAATTACATCCACTTGAGATAAGGATTTACTCAGTTACGCCTCGTCCTTTTACCCGTTTGCGCCTCTATATTAACCCTAGGATAAGAAATAATACTCATGGCACTCACTGGGAAGAAACGACATAGTGCTCCCATGAGCAGCATGGCCGCTTCGCCTACGTCCAAAGTAAGCGTCTTCCTTGTTGAGGATCAGACCGCCATTCGACAGCTGCTCGCATCCTTTGTCGGGGCGCTGCCAGGTTTCGCCGTGGTCGGAGAGGCCAAGGATTGTCAGGAGGCGCTGGCTGGGATTGATGCCGTGCGCCCGCAGGTGGTTATCCTTGACTGGATGCTGCCTGATGGCACCGGCCAGGGGGTGCTCACGGCGTTGCGTTCGTCTATGCCTGCACCCCAGGTCCTCGTGTTCTCCGCAAACACCACTGAACTCTCGATCCGTACCGCACTTTCACTTGGAGCGCGTGGTTACATTGAAAAGACCGCGAGCCTCGAGGATTTCACGACGGCGCTCCGACAGGTGGCTGCGGGTCAGGTGCACCTCGGCGCGGTGGTGTCTGCCGTGGTGCATCGTCTGGTCCGCAATCCGCAGGCGACGGCGCGCGGCTTCGAGCTATCCCCGCGCGAAAACGACATTCTCCGCCATGTGGCCGAGGGGCTCTCCTCCAAGGAAATTGCGAACCGCTTGGGTCTGAGCGTGCGCACCGTTGACAACCACCGGGCCGCAGTCGGACGTAAGACCGGGCTGAACTCGGTCGCGCAACTCACCCTGCACGCGTACGAACTGGGTCTGGTTTCCCTTCCAGGGGGGCAGCGCGTGACGCCGCCACCATGACCTCCGCCCACCCCGAGGCCTGGTTGTCGATGACGATCCGGGTATCCGATTTTACCTGCACGACTTGCTGGAGCACATGGGGGATATAGAGGTGGCGGAAGCCCTCGACGGTGTCTCCGGCCTGCAGGCCGTGCGCGATTTCCGTTCGGATCTCGGGCTGCTCGACCTGATGATGCCGGGCATGACGGGTATCAAGATCTGTCGCCGCCTTCGCGCAGACGAGCCCCGGCGGGATGTCCCGGTGGTCGTGTTGTCGGCCGCCGCCGACAACGAGCAGATGCTGGCCGCGAGCAATGCAGGGGCCGAAAATTTTCTGCCCAAACCAATCGCCTCGGCCGCACTGCGCGCGAAGGTGCGCACCCTCGCGCGGCTCAATCGGGTGCGCGTCCTGGCCACCGAACGTCGTCGCCTGCACTGGCGGCTCGACCGCTCCGCCGAGGCCACGGCTTCGATGGCCACTTGGAGAAGCCGCTCAGTCGCCGCGAACTGATGAAGACCATCGCCTCCGCCTGCTAGGGACGCTCGCTTTTCCGCACGAAGGGTTGGAAGAGCGCAGCCTGGGAAGGGGGGAAGCGTCCGTGGATCAGCACGCCCTCGTCGAGTTGCTCCTCGGATTGCACGTGGCCGACGGCATGCAGCTTGGCCACGATGTCGTAGCGCGAGTGCGGCACAAACAGCTCTACGGAGCCGAAGGCATCGGCGATCAGCTCGATGCAGCGGTCCTGAAGGACGTCCAGCCCGGCGCCGGTCCGCGCCGAAAGAAAAATGCCGTCCGGGGCCAGCCGCCGGGCGTGACTGATCTGCTCCGGGGTGGCGGCATCGACCTTGTTGAAGACGGTCAGCATGCGCTTCTCCCCCGCTGCCAGTTCGTTCAGCACCCCGAGGGTGGTCTGGTGGTGAGCCTCCAGATTGGTGGCGGTCACGTCGAGCACATGAATCAGGAAGTCGGCGATGATCGCCTCCTCCAGCGTGGCCTTGAAGGCCTCGACCAGGCGGTGCGGCAGGCGGCGGATGAAGCCCACCGTGTCCGTGACGAGCAGCTTCTGGTTGCCGTGCAGCATCAGCTGGCGCGTGGTGGGATCGAGCGTCGCGAAGAGCTTGTCCTCCGCCATCACGTTGGCGCCGGTGAGAGCGTTCAGCAGAGAGGACTTGCCGGCATTGGTGTAGCCCACGATGGCGGCGGTGGGCACCGGGACGCGCTGGCGCTTCTGCCGCTGCACGCTGCGCTGCTTGCGCACGTCGACGAGCTCGCGCTTCAGGCGGGTAATGCGGTCGTTGACGATGCGACGATCCTGCTCGAGCTGGGTCTCGCCTTCGCCACTCATGCCGCCCCCGCCGCCGCCGCCACCACCGCGCTGACGCGAGAGATGGGTCCAGGCGCGGGTCAGGCGGGGCAGGGAGTACTCCATGCGCGCCAGGGCGACCTGCAGCACCGCCTCCCGCGTGTGGGCGCGGTCGGCGAAGATATCGAGAATGACCTCCTCGCGATCAATGACCGCGAGGCCGGATAGCTTTTCCCAGTTGCGCTGCTGCGCCGGCGTCAGGGACTCGTCGATCACGATCAGGTCCGCTCCGGCGGCCTTGGCCTGATCGATCAGCTCTTGCGTCTTGCCGCTGCCGAGCAGCGTGGCGGGCGTGGGCATGCGCAGATTGACCAGCGTGGGCTGGACGACCGCGATACGGAGGTTCTCCACCAGCTCCACCAACTCGGTCAGCAGCTCCTGCGCCTCCCCCGGGGCCATCTTGGCCGTTTGCACGCCGATCAGGAGGGCGCGTTCACAGCGCTTGGAATCCGTCGCGGGGGTTTGGTCGAGAAAGTCAGCCATCAGGGAGGGGACAGCCATGGCTGTCCCGATTTCAGATTTCAAATTTCAAATTTAAGATTCGGCGCCCGGGAACCGGGTTCGAGCTCCCGCTCAGACTCCAACGGGGCCGGTGAGTTCTCGCCTTTTTGGTCATTTGTCGGTGGGCGGGAGGCTCGGAATTGATCTGACTTGGCGTCGGGGGCGTTACGGGGTTGGCTGGAGTCGCAGAAAGGTGGGAGGATGGATCCTCGGGCGGCTGTTGGCGGGTGGGGCGTTTGCCGCGCAACCTGCGGCGCCGTTTCGGCACACGCCGCTGGCCGAGGTGGCCTTTCGCACTTTGGAGCGCTGCGGGACGCCTCGCGGGTGGCGGCGCGGATGACACGGCACCGGCCAGTCAATCTGGTCGATTATACCTAGGTCCGCGGCAGCCAGACGGTCTTGGGTGCGGCGTGCGTGTTTCTCTCCCACGGACGCCTCTGCGTCGATGTTCCGGGCTATGGCACTGTCCCCTTCCGGGCCCGGGCGCTCAGCGTGGAGAATCTCCGGCAGTTGCAGCAGGCGCTGCGGGTGATCCATCCGGGCGCGGGCAATCTGAAGGCGCTCTGAGCCGCCGGAGACGGGCTCGCTAAGTGCCCCCGGCTTTCATCCGGGCGAGGGCTTCCTCACCGAGCGGGCCCGAATTCACCCGGAGACTTTCGGCAAAGTCCGCGGCAAAATCCCGTTTCGACCGGAAGTTGATCCAGGTGGTGATCAGCATGGCGAGCAGGGCGCCCACGCTGGCGAGTAGCATGTCCTTGTGGGCGTCCCAGACATCCCCCTGCGAACCGAGATAGGCGATGCCGAGATCGCCGCCGAAGAACTCGGCCGCCACCCATTCGAAGAGTTCGAAGATCATCGAGGTGCTCATGGTGAGGTCGAGCGGGAGGAAATAGCCCCAGAATCCCCGCACCTGCGCCACCCGCACAAAGATCTCGCGGATGGGGTAGGCGATGAGGAAGCCGTAGAGGAAGTGGACCACGCGATCGAAGTGGTTCCGCTCGAGGTCAAACTGCTCGCTGATGGAAACGCCGAACAGACTGCGCGCCCATTCGTCGTAGGGGACCTCGGAATACGTCCAATGCGCGCCGGTTTCGTGGAGGCACAGGAAGATGAAGATCAGGCCGTAGCTGATGCGGGACAGCGGCATCCGGCGGTAGGTCGCGGCCAGAAACCCCACCGCCGCCACTACCAGCGCGTTCTCGAGTAACCAGGCGCTGCGATCGAAGGGCTCGATCGCCGAGACGATCACCAGCAGCCCGAACAGGGCGCCCAGCACCGCCACGAAGCGCCCGCGGGGTAGGTCGGTCAGCATGAGAGAAGGTTGGGGGAAGGTGCCTGGGCCGGCAAGCCGCTGGTCCGGGGGCGATCTTGGCCCCTAAATCGTTGATCAGGAGACGATGGAAATGACCGCTGTTGATGGAGGGAGTTCCGGGGCTTCGTCCTGCCTGCGTCTGTTTCGCCCGAGGGTAAAACCGGTGCCGCGGCTGTCTTTCGGGTGGGCCCGGGCAGCGTGGGGTCGTGGATGCAGCCGAGCCGTCTAGTTGTGGGCCCGGAGTCTGGGTTGATTGAATCAAATAAACGCCACCGCCGGACCGTGCAGATCAGGCCAGCGCCGCCTTGTAGTGGCGGCGGCAGAGCGGGACGTAGCGTTCGTTGCCGCCGATCTCCACCTGCGCGCCTTCCTTGAGGCCCTTGCCTTCGGCGTTCGTGCGCAGGTTCATGGTGGCCTTGCGCCCGCAGTGGCAGATCGTCTTCAGCTCAATCAGGTCATCCGCCCAGCCGAGCAGTTCGGCGCTGCCGGGAAAGAGCCGCCCCTGGAAATCGGTGCGCAGGCCGTAGCAAAGGACGGGGATGTCGAGATCGTCCGCCACATCGGTCAGTTGGTGCACCTGCGTGGGGGTCAGAAACTGGGCTTCGTCCACCAGCACGCACGCGATGGGTGCCGCCGGCGTGTGCTCGTGCGCGATCCGCGCGTGGAGGTTGTCGGTCGCGCTGAAGGCCTCGGCGGGCGCGCTGAGCCCGATGCGGGAGGCGATCCGGCCGCGGCCCGAGCGCTGATCAAGCAGGGGGGCAAACAGCAGTGTGCGCATGCCCCGTTCCTGGTAGTTGTAGCTCGATTGGAGCAGGACCGTACTTTTCCCAGCGTTCATCGCCGCATAGTAGAAATAGACCTTGGACATCGCGGGGAAACGTGGCTGCGGACCGCCCGCGACGCAACCGTGTTTGGCCCGCCGTCTGATCCGTCCGCCCCGGCGCGCGCTTGCGAAACGTCCGGACCTCGCCACCGTTTGTGTCGCCGGGTCCTTCCTTGGAAAGCTCCTCCGCCTCGACTTCCTGCCCACTCACGCCGACCTCGCGCTGCTCGTGTTCCGCGTCTGGCTGGGCGCTTCGATGCTCGCCCTCCATGGCTGGCCCAAGCTGCTCCGCCTGCTCGACGGGAACACGTCCTTCCGCGACCCGCTCGGGGTCGGCCCGGTTGCCAGCCTCGCGCTGGCCGTGTTTGCCGAGGCGCTCTGCTCGATTTTCCTGATGGTCGGCTGGACGACGCGGCTGTCCGCCCTCGCGGGAATTTGCGCCATGAGCCTTGCCTTCTTCTCCGCCCACGGCGCGAAGCTGTCGGGCGAGGGCAACGGCGAACTGGCTTTCATCTACCTCGCCGGCTACGTCGCGCTCTTCCTGACCGGTGCGGGCCGGTTCTCCCTTGACGGCGGCGCGTCGAAGGGCGGAAGCAAACTCAAGGCGAAGAAGGCGTAGGGACTCCTGACGGGACACGCGGAATGACGCAGAATTGATCTTCGATTCAAATGCGGGCGAGTGTTCCCCGCGGTGCTCAATCCGAACCGGATCGGAATCAGCCGGATTGCCACGAAGAACACAAAAACCAGAGCCCGGTTCGACCACGTTAGCCGTCCGAGCGCCCGATCAGGCGCAGGGTGAGATGCTTTCGCCGCGATCCCCTTTTCGTGTTTCTCGTGGCCGATGCTTCGGCTCGGTTTCCGCGTCCTTTCGTGTGTTCCGCGGGCCAAACGTCCCCTTAGGTACGTTGCGCGAGGACGGTCTTTTCGTAGGCCTTGACCACCGGCAGCCAGGCGGGGCCGACCGGCACATTGGCGCGGCGGCAATGTTCGTCCCAGACTGCGCCAAAGGGCAGGCTCTTGAGCTCCTCCAGCAGGGCGAGGCGTGACGTGTAGTCTCCCGCCTCCTCTAAGGCACGGAGCTGGGCCGAGGGTTCGAGCAGGGCCCAGAGGAGGGACTTGAGCGTGCCGCGCACCCCGACGACCCACGCCGCTACGCGGTTGATGCTGGCGTCGAAGAAATCGAGGCCGATGTGCGTGCGGGCGAGGAATTCGCCGCGGACAATCTCCTCCATGATGGCGCGCGTCGGATCGTCGAAGAGCACCACGTGATCGCTGTCCCAACGGACGCCGCGGCTGAAGTGGAGCAGGATCTCGGGCACGAACTGCAGCGTGGAGGAGATCTTGTCAGCAATGCCTTCGGTCGGGTGAAAGTGGCCGGCGTCGAGGCAGACCAGAATCTTCCGCGAAACCGCGTAGCCGAGGTAGAATTCGTGGGAGCCAGCGACGTAGGACTCCGAGCCGATGCCGAAGAGCTTGCACTCGACCGCATCCCGATGGTGCCGCGGATCGAGCTTCTCCGCAAAGACGGCGTCAAGCGAGGCCTCAAGCCGGGCGCGCGGACCCTTGCGGTCGACCGGAAGGTCCTTGGAACCGTCCGGGATCCAGACATTCGTCACGGTCGGCGAGCCGAGCCGACGGCCCATCTCAGCGCCGATGCGGCGGCAGGCCTTGCCATGATCGATCCAGAACTGCCTCACGCCCGGGTCGCGGTGGGTGAGCGTGGCGCCGTCGTTGGCGAGCGGGTGGGAGAAATACGTCGGGTTGAAGTCGAGGCCCAGGCCGCGGTCCTTGGCCCACTGAATCCACGATTCGAAATGCGACGTGTTGACCTCGTTGCGCTCAATTTTGCGGCCGCCGAATTCGGCATAGCAGGCGTGCAGATTGAGGCGGTGCCGGCCCGGGATGAGCGCGAGGGCATGATCAAGGTCCGCCCGCAACTCGTCGGGCGTTCGCGCCTTGCCGGGGTAATTGCCCGTCGCCTGAATGCCGCCGCCAGTTATCCCGGCGCCAGGATGCTCGAAGCCCCCCACGTCGTCGCCCTGCCAGCAGTGCAGCGACACCGGAATCGCGGCAAGCCGCTTCAGCACGACCTCGGTATCCACGCCGAGCGCGGCGTAACTTTCACCGGCAAGGGCGTAGGCGGGAGAGCTCATTGAAATTCAATTTAGTTAACCACAGAAGACACGGAATACACAGAACCAGAAACTGACCTGACCTGCTTGCTTCTAATTCCGTTTATTCCATGTGTTCCGTGGTCAATTCCGGGGCCTTAGAAGTCGAATTGGTTGATGTTGGATTTGTTGAAGATGAAGGGCTTCCCGAGGAGGATGCTATCGCCCTGAATCTCGAACTGTCCGAGGGGGCCACCGGCAAACGTCGCGTCGCCGGCCTTGAGCTCGCCCTTGGCGAGGGCGACGGCGGCGCGCACGGTGAGGGCGCCGAGATCCTCGGTCCTCCAGAGGATCACGCTCTCCGTGACGCCTTCGTTGACATAGCGCTTGTTCTCATTGGGCAGCCCGAGCCCGATGACCTGGACCTTGCCCGCCTTGCCGGCCTGCTTGACGGCCTCGGCGGCGCCGGGGACGGCGGGCGAGCAGATGTTCATGATGAGCTTCAGATTTGGGTGGGCGCTGAGGAGGGCGGTGGCCTCGGCCTGCGCCTTGTCCTTGAGGTCATCGCACGGGCGCAGCGCGACCATTCTCATGGCGGGGTAGGCCGATTCGCGGCGGGCCTCGATGTGCTTCTGCCACTCGTTCATGTTGGCGGCGGTGAGGCTGCCGGTGATGATCGCGAACTCGCCTTCCTTGTCCATCAGGCGCGCGGCCTCGTCCATCAGCGTCTGGCCAATGCCCTCGGCTGTCGCCTGATTGACGAA
>CAMAXB010000118.1 GCA_945862035.1 Opitutus sp. GAS368 | reverse complement strand
GGCGCGTCGGGCGCCGATCACATTCACCGCCTGCCACAGGCGGTTGAGAACCAGCACAGGTTGATCAAGCACAGCCTCCATTCGGGGCTCCGGCGTAAAGGTCGCCCCGGGATGTGTCAAGCGGCCCGGTGTGACGCTCGAGTGACGGCTCTCTTCACTCGAGCGATTTCAAATCTGAAATCTCAAATTTGAGACGGCGGAGCCCGCCCCGTTCACTCCTCGGCGCGGTTTGCGTCGGTCGCGACGGCGGGCTTGAGCGCCTCGCCCTTGACCCGCACGCCCGCCATTTTCTCAAGGATCTTGGCGGTGTGCTCCGACGCGACGTCGACCAGCGAGTGGCGCTGGTGGAGGTCGATCGCGCCCGCGACGCCCGCGGGCAGGCGGGTGACGCCGGCGATCTTGCCGACGATGTCCGCCGGCGTGACGAGATGCTTGCGTCCGACATTGAGGAAGATCGTGGTGAAGCCGGGCTCGCGCCCCGTCTTGCCTGAGCGGTCGAACTTGGCCTTGCGCGGGGCAACCGCAACGGGGGCGGGATCGGCCCCCTCCGCAGAGACTGGGGCGGCCGAAGCGGCGGACGCCTTGGCGGCGGGTGCGCTGCGCTTCTCCACCCAAGCCGGGGCGGAGGCAGGAGCAGGCGCCGCGTAGGCCGGGGCGGCTTTGGCGGGTTCGGGTGTCGGCGCGGAGGGCGCGGACGTCATCATGTGGATCAGGGCCGAGACAATATCGGTGCTCGCGTAGCCCTGTTCGAGCAGGCGGTCGACGATCCGGTCCTGGGCCCGGAACGAGGCGGCCTCGAGGGTCGAGCGGAGCTTCTCGAAGAACACGTTTTCGCGAGCCTCCTCGACCTGGTCGAGGGAGGGCACGTTTTCGCGGCGGATCTTGAGCTTCGCGAAGCGCACCATGCCCTGCAGCTTGTAGATTTCGCGGCCCGAGACGAAGGTGTACGCGCGGCCGGACTTGCCGGCGCGGCCGGTGCGGCCGATGCGGTGGGTGTAGTCCTCGGCGTCGTTCGGGAGATCGAAATTGAAGACGACCTCGAGGTCATCGACATCGAGGCCGCGGGCGGCCACATCGGTGGCGATGAGGAACTCGAAGCCGCGGCGGCGGAACTTCTCCATCACGCGCGTGCGCTGGGCCTGGGTGATGTCGCCATGCAGGCGATCGACCGCATAGCCGCGGGCGTGGAGATGCTCGTCGAGCTCATCCACCATGATTTTGGTGCTGCAGAAAATGATGCCGTAGCGGAAATCGTAAATGTCGATCAGGCGCGTGAGGACCTCGATCTTGGAGCGCCGGTCGACCTCAAAGTAGACCTGATCCACCTGCGGGGCGTTCTGGGCGTGGGACTCGATGCGGATCCACTCCGGGTCGCGGCTGTAGCGGCCGATGAGGTCCTGGATGGCGCGCGGCATGGTGGCCGAGAAGAAGAGCAGCTGGCGTTTCTCGGGGACGGCCGAGAGGATTTTCTCGATGTCGTCGCGGAAGCCCATGTCGAGCATGCGGTCGGCCTCGTCGAGCACGACCATGGAGAGCTTGTCGAGGCGCAGGGTGCCGCGCTCCATGTGATCCATCACGCGACCGGGGGTGCCGATCACGACCTGGGTGCCGGCCGCGAGGGCACGGAACTGGCGTTCATAGGATTGGCCGCCGAAGATCGGAACCGCGTGGACGCCGCGCTTGAAGAGGGCGAGCTTGGCCATCTCCTCGGCGACCTGCACCGCCAGTTCGCGGGTGGGACAGAGAATGAGGACCTGTACGGCACGCAGGGCCGGGTCGACCTTCTCGATCGCAGGCAGGCCAAATGCCGCTGTTTTGCCGGAGCCGGTCGAGGACTGACCGACCACATCCCGCCCCGTGAGGAGCACCGGGATGACGGCGGTCTGAATGGGCGAGGCTTCCTCAAAGCCCATTTTGTCCACGGCCTTGAGCAGCTCGGGGGACAGGCCCAGCTCGGCGAAACGGCGTTTTTCCATAACAAGAGGATGCCGTCAGTCTTATAAAAGGAGAGCACTAAAATCCGACCTTTCCGCGGCCCGGCCGAGGCCCTAACCTGCGGCCGTGTACCTCACGAAACTCACTTGCACCGCCTGCGGCACGGACCATGACCACCGCAAGCTCCAGAATCTTTGCACGAAATGCGCGAAGCCGCTGTATCCCCAGTACGATCTGGTGGCGGCGTCCCGCACGCTGACCAAGGAGGCGCTGCGCACCCGCGTGAAGTCGCTCTGGCGTTATCGCGAGGTTCTTCCGGTGCTCGACGAGGCAGACATTGTGACGCTCGGTGAGGGCTGGACGCCGCTGCTGCCGGCGCCGCGCCTCGGGGCCAAGCACGGGATGAAACACCTCTACATCAAGGATGAGGCGCAGAATCCGACTGCCAGTTTCAAGGCACGTGGCATGACGGCGGCGGTGACGATGGCAAAGCAGCTGGGCGCCAAGAAGGTCGCCGCTCCCTCCGCCGGCAACGCCGCGGGTGCGCTGGCAGCCTACGCGGCCCGCGCCGGGCTTGAGGCCTATCTCTTTATGCCGCTCGACACCCCGAAGGCATGCGTGATCGAGTGCTATGAATTGGGTGCGCATGTGACCCTGATGAAGGGCCTCATCACCGACTGTGGCGCCGAGGTGGCCCGCCGCAAGGAGGCCGAGGGCTGGTTTGATGTTTCCACGCTGAAGGAGCCGTACCGCGTCGAGGGCAAGAAGACCCTCGGCTACGAGCTCGCGGAGCAGCTCAACTGGACCCTCCCCGACGCGATTCTCTACCCCACCGGCGGCGGCACCGGCCTTGTCGGCATGTGGAAGGCCTTTGATGAGATGGAGCAGATGGGCTGGATCGGCTCGAAACGGCCCCGCATGTACAGCGTGCAGGCCGACGGCTGCCAGCCGATCGTCCGCGCGTTCAATGCCGGGGAGAAGTTTGCCGCCGAGCACCTCGGTGCCGCGACGCGAGCGTCCGGCCTGCGCGTGCCGAAGGCCGTGGGCGACTTCATCATGCTCGACCTCCTGCGCAAGTCCGGAGGCGGCGCGATCGCAATCAGCGATGCGGAAATGATCGCCTGCACCCGCGAGGTGGGATCCGCTGAGGGCGTCTTTACCGCGCCCGAAGGCGGCGCCTGCTACGCAGCTCTCAAGCACCTGCTGGCCGCGAAGACCATCGCGCCGGACGAGACCGTGGTGGTCTTCAACACGGGGTCGGGTCTGAAGTACCTCGAGTGCTTTGGCGGCTGAGCGCTCGACGGAGAGAGGACGGAGGGGACGGAGAGGACGGAGGGGACCTATGATTGGGTCCGGAACATCCGTCCTATCCGTCCGATCCGTCCTCTAAGTCCCATCGGTCCGAGCACTCCGACCCGCTCGACCTTCAGAGCAGCGTGCGCTCGCGAAACGCTCGCGCCTGACGGCGCGACACCTCGACCTGCCGGCCGGATTTGAGCATCAGGCGCAGTCCGCCGCTGAACCATGGCTCGACTGCGGTGACGCTCTGGACATTGACCATTTCGGTCCGGCTCGCCCGGAAAAAGAGTGTTGGCGGCAGGCGCCGCTCAAGGAAGGCGAGTGAGCGGTGAATGACCGGGGCGTCGTGCTCGAGCCAGAGCTTCACGTAGGCGCCGCAGGATTCGGCACCGTGGATTGCGGTCACGGGGAGGAACCACGTGCGGTCGCCATCGCGCAGAAGGACCTTCTGGTCGAGTGTGAGCGGGACGATGTCGGGCGACTCGGCGTCCGCCAGTTCAGGCTCGGCCTCGGGCGACTCCGCGCCCAATCGCTCCACGGCCTGGCGGAGGCGGGCGGTCTCGACCGGCTTGAGCAGGTAATCGACCGCACCAAACTCGAAGGCGCGGAGGGCATGCTGGTCGTAGGCGGTGACAAAGATGACGCGCGGAATGGCCGGCAGCGTCGCCAGTAGGTCGAGGCCGGATTCCTCCGGCATGTGAACGTCGAGGAAGAGGAGATCCGGCTTTTCCCGGGCGATCACCACCCGGGCCTCGGTGGCGTCCGCGGCCTCGCCGACCACCTCGATTTGGGGATAGCGCTCGAGCATGCGGCGCAGCTCGCGGCGCGGCAGCTCTTCGTCGTCGATCAGAACGGTCTTCATGCGGCGGGGGGAGTTAAGGGGAGCAGCAGTTCGGCCACGACGCGGTCAGGACCATCCGCCTTCAGGTCAAGCGAGGCGGCGCCGCGGTAAAGGTGGGCGAGACGGGCGCGGAGATTGGCCAGACCGAGGCCGGTGGATTCCGAGGGCGCATCCATCGCGCCCGTATTGGTGACGCGCAGGAGTAGCCGGCCCTCGGCACGGCGCGCAGTGACCGTGACATCGCCCCCGCCGCGCCGGTTGGCCGCGCCGAATTTCACGGCATTCTCGACGAGCGTCTGGAGACAGAGCGGCGGGACACGCAGGGTCCCGACATCGGGGGCAATGTCGCGCGCCACCCGCAGCCGATCAGCCAGACGCAGGCCCTCGATGCCGAGATAGGAATCAACCATCTCCAGTTCCTCGGCCAGGGCCACGGTCCGGGCGCTGGCACCTTGGAGGGCGTACCGCATCATGCCGGAGAGACGGGTGATGGCCTCGCGCGCCAGCTCCGGATTGATCTCCACCAGGGCGCGGAGCGTGGCGAAGCTGTTGAACAGGAAGTGGGGGTTGATTTGCAGGCGCAGGCTCTGCAATTGGGCCTCGCGGGCGGCCGCCGCGAAGTCCGCACGCTCCAGTTCAGCCTGGCGGGCCCGGTCATAGAAATAGAAGGCGGTGGCGAAGACCGACCACAGCAGCAGGATCATGCTGTGAAACACCACCAGCGCTGACCAGCGGGAGGGCGGCGGCCGTGGCTCCGGACCGGATACGGCAAGCCACTGTTCGATCGGCAGGACCAGATTTGCCGCCAGCACGCCGCCCGCGAGGCAGGCCATGACCACGAAAACGGGAAGGCGGAGCCAGGCCTGCGGGTCCCAATCAATCCATTTGGCCGCCTGCCAGATGCCCTCGGAAATCAGGGCGGTGATCACCACCCCGCACGCCAGCCGGAGGACCTTGGACAGCGACGCGCCTTCGTAGGTGGTCAGCATCAGCACATCGACCACGAAGAAGAACGACCATGCCACCAGCTGAAACAGCAGGTGCTGGCGCATTAGCGGGCTGGATTTGCTCAGGGCGGTCGGAATCGTCATGGAGCAGGAACCGGCCGAGGTTAGGCCAACGGACGGCAAGGCGAAGGCATTTCCTCATGAATGGTCGCTTGGTCCCGGCGAACGGCCCATCTCCAACCGGCGGGGGCCGCCGGGCCACCGGTTTCGACCGCCGGATGAATTGAAGGCGACTTTCCGTCCGGCCTCCCTCAGGGTAACCTGCGGTCAGGATCGACCTCGGGTCCGCCGCTCCCCACGCTATCTTCCTCGAACCCACCGCGTTCCGCGCAACCGCCAGAAAATCTGGTCCGTAACACTTACGTCATGCCCCCTGCCCCTACCCCGAAACGCCGCAGCCGCCGGTGGATCTGGATTTCCGTCTTGGTCGTGATCCTGTCGGTCGGCGTCGTGCGGATCTCGCGGCCCGATTCCGCCGAAGTCATCGCGCCGGTTGTCCAGGACGTCGTCGATCTCGTTGTCGTGAGCGGGCGCCTGCGCGCCGTGCGCGAGGCCGCGGTGGGGGTCGAGGTCTCCGGCATGGTCGAGGAAGCCCTGGCCCGCGAAGGCGACCTCGTGACGTCCGGCCAACCGCTGCTCCGGGTCGGCCTGATCGACTTCGAGGCGCAACGCCAGCAGGCGCTGGCCCGACGCGACACCCGTGCGGCGGACGTTCAGGCGGCGGCGCTCTCCGCCGAACAGGCGGGCAAGGACCTGCGCCGGGCGCAGGAATTGTCCCGCGCGGGGGTGAACAGCCCCGCCGAGCTTGAGGCGGCCTCAAGCCTGGCCGCCCGTCTGGATGCGGCGGAAACGGCGGCCCGCGCGCGCCTAGCCGAGGATGACAGCACGGTGCGCCTGCTCGACCGGCAGTTGGAAAAGCGCATCGTTCGCGCGCCTTTTGCCGGCGTGATCATCCGTCGTTCAGTGGAGCCCGGCCAGAGTGTCGGGCCGGGTGCCGCCCTCTACCTGCTCGCCGAGATGACCGAAACCGAAGTGTATGCCGAGACCGACGAGAACAATGTCGGCCGCCTCAAGACGGGCCAGCCCGCGACCATCATCGCCCCGGCCTTCCGGGACCAACCGTTTCAGGCCCGCCTCACGCAGATCGGCCCGCGCGTGGAGTGGGACCGCGGGGTGATCGGCGTCCGGCTCAAGCCGGAAACCCTACCCGCCTTCGTGCTCCCCAACATGACCGTCGACGTGAACGTCGAGGTCGGCCGCTACCCGAATGCAACGACCCTGCCCCCGTCCGCCCTGCTGCGCACGCGCGACGGTACGGCGGTGCTGGTAGCCCGCGGCGATCAGTTTGAACGCGTTCCGGTCACTGTGCTCGGCGAGAACCCCACGGCCGTCGCGCTGACCGGCATTGCCCCGGATGACCGGGTGGCCCGGCAGGCCACGCGCGTCACCGCGGGCCGGACGTACCGCCTGACCGAAATCCGCTGAAGGCTTCGCTCCTTGGCCACTCCGTTCACCCTTTCCGTCGCGCTTCGCCAGCTCGCCTACAACCGCGGGCAGACGCTGCTGACCATTGGCGTGGTCGCAACCAGCGTCACGCTGATCATCTTCATTTCGTCGCTGATCAACGGCCTCCAGGTCCGCATTGTGAACAATGTGACGGACTCCATCGCGCACGTGCGCATCATGCCGGAGGAGCGACAGCCCCAGGCCCTCTGGGAGCGCGAGTCCGCCGAGGGGGATCCGCTGGCGGTCGGGCGGGTCGCGAAGCTTGAACAGCGCCAGCGCAAGATCGAGGGCTGGCAGCCCTGGCTCGAGCGGATCCGGAGCCTCGTTCGCGACGATCTGCTGACGCTGGTACCCTCCACCGAGGGCAGCGCCGTGATCTCCCGCGAGACCAAGCGCATCCCGGCGCGCCTGCTGGGTGTAGTGCCGGAGGACTACAACCGCATCGTGGACATCCAGAGCAATCTGGTGAGCGGACGCTTTTTCGCCTTGAACGGCGGCGAGGCCGCGATCGGCCTGCGGCTTTCCCGGGATCTGGGCGTCTCGCTCGGGGACCGCGTCCGGCTGCTTAGCGCAGAGGGGAATGTCAGCAATGTCACGGTGGCGGGTATCTTTGACACGGGCTTCGGCTCGGTGGACGGCGGCGCGGTCTTCGTGCCGGTGCGGGACGCGCAGTCGCTGCTCGGGATCGGCAACGCCATCACGGGTTTCGGCCTCAAGGTCACCGATGTCTTCGAGGCGGAGCGGGTCGCGGGAGAGCTTCGGCAGCAGCTGCCTTTCAGGATCGAGAGCTGGATGCAGGACAATGAGCGCACGCTCAGCGGCCTGCGGGCGCAGTCGGGCTCGTCGCAGATGATCGTCGCCTTCACCACCCTTTCGGCCGGGCTCGCGATCGCGGCGCTGATGGTGATGGCGGTGACCAACAAGTACCGCGAGATCGGCATCCTCAAGGCGATGGGCGCGTCCTCGCGTCAGATCCTGCGCATCTTCACCCTGCAGGGCCTGATCCTTTCACTGATCGGCGCGCTGCTCGGCACGCTGGCCTCGCTCGGACTGCTGGCCTGGCTGGGCAGCCTCAAAACCATCTCCGCCACCACCGGTAAGGCGTCGGATCTGTTTCCGATTGCACTGACTTTGGGCAATTTCCTGATCGGCAACGGCCTCGCGTTGGCGACGGGCTTCTTCGCCTCCCTCTATCCGGCCTGGCGCGCGTCGCGCGTCGATCCGATCAAGGTTATCCGCGGCCAATGAGCACCTCCGCCCCCCCTTCCCCGCTGCTGGTACTCGACGCCGTCGGCAAGGTCTACACCGGTGAGATCGAGACGCGCGCGCTGGCGGACGTGAGCTTTGCTGTCAGCCCGGGCGAGTTCCTCGCCATCGTGGGGTCGTCCGGCTCCGGCAAGACTACCCTGCTCAATCTGCTGGGCCTGTTGGATACGCCGAGTGAGGGCCGCCTCGTCCTCGACGGTCAGGATGCGAGCCGCCTCGAGCCAGACGAAGCGGCGCGGGTGCGAAGAGAACGCCTGGGCTTCATCTTTCAATTCCACTACCTCCTGCCGGAATTCAGCGCCTTGGAGAACGCCCTGATGCCCTGCCGCGTGGCGGGCAATGATCGCGCGGAGCGCGAGGAGCCCCGGATGCGGGCCCTGCTCGATCGCGTGGGGTTGGGCGACAAGCTCGCCAAGCGCCCGCACCAGCTCTCCGGCGGGGAACAGCAGCGCGTTGCCATCGTGCGCGCGCTGGCCAACGATCCGTTGTTGGTGCTGGCCGATGAACCGACGGGGAATCTGGACAGCCGCAATGCCGACGAAGTCTTTGCACTCCTGCAGGCCCTGACCCGCGAGGCGGGCAAGGCGGTGATCATGGTGACGCACGACCATGAGCTGGCCGAGCGCGCGGATCGCATCATCACGCTCAAGGACGGGCGGGTTGCATCCGATGTCCGTTCCCCCGGGCCGAAGGCCGACTGACCCTCAGCGCCGGCCGGCCGGCGGGTGGGGGCGTGTGAGCGCCCGAATGCCCTCGGCCCAGACCGGATAGGCGGCCGCGAGCGCGGGCCCGTCCGCAAGCTCGAAATCGGACCAGACGAATTCGGGCACGACGGTGCAGGACACCAGGGCCCAGCGGCCGCCGGACACGAGCCGGGTTCCCTGCCAGACGTTCGCACCGACAATATCCTGGAGCCGCTGGCCGGCGTGCGGCGCGAGCCCGAGGCGAACCCATTCGCCCCGCCCATCGGGATGCAGGCGAAGG
>CAMAXB010000117.1 GCA_945862035.1 Opitutus sp. GAS368 | reverse complement strand
CGAGGGAGACGGCGGTCACGATGGGAAGCACGGCCAGAAAGGCGACAAACCCGGCCTTGGGCAGGGGCGTGAGATCCGGATCGCCGCCCGGAAGCACAGTGCCGCGGCTGCGCGTGTAGGAGAAGGCGCCGGCGGCACCGGCGAGCATGCCCAGCTGGAAAGCGATGCCCTGCAGGATGAGCCACAGTTCGGGATCGGCGGTGAGGGTTGGCAGGCCGCGGCCCAGGAAACCGACGGCCAGTTGCAGCCCCAAGCCGCCAAACATCACCAGAAGCGCCGAGGCGAGGAAATCGGACGGAAGCAGGCGCCAAGTGCCTAGCGGACAGGCACTCGTCTTGAGCGTGGCCCGCGCCGCCGGGCTGAAGCGTACGCGCCAGAGCACGACGATGCCCGCGATGAGGAGCCCAATCTCCACCGTCGCCGCCAGCAGGAAGGCCGGAGTGATTGAATCTGGGGCGGCGTCAGGCACAGGCGGCCGTTCAGCGTCCGACGATTCGGCCCCGATCAAAAACGACGCGTCCGTCCACGACTGTGGTTTTGACGCGTCCGGTCAACTTCTGCCCATGCCACGGGCTGTTGCTCGACTTGCTGAAGCCTGCCTTGGCATCGTAGGTCCAGATTTCAGCGGGATCGAAGAGGCAAAGATCGGCGGGGGCCCCGGCGGCCAATGTGCCCGCGTTGAGCTTCATCAGGTTGGCGGGTTTGCGGGTCATCAGGTCGATGACCGTGGCAAGTTTAAAGCGACTGCGGCGGACGAGAATATCCAGACACACCGGCAAGGCGGTCTCCAAGCCGAGGATGCCATTGGGCGCAAAGTCGAATTCCTTGTCCTTCTCGTAATCCGTGTGGGGAGCATGGTCCGTCGCAAGGATGTCAAGGGTCCCGTCGCGCAGGCCATCAATGATCGCCATCCGGTCCTCCTCCGTGCGGAGGGGCGGGTTCATCTTGAAATTGGTGTCGTAGGTCGCGAGCGACCCCTCGGTCAGGGCGATGTGGTGCGGCGTCGCCTCGGCGGTCACGCGGATGCCGCGGCTCTTGGCGCGGCGGATGATCTCAATCGAATTGCGCGAGGAGATGTGCTGCAGATGGACGTGAGCGCCGGTGTAGGTGGAGAGAATGACGTTGCGCGACACGATCAGGTCCTCGGCGGCGTGCGGCCAGCCGCGCAGGCCGAGACGGGTGGACATGGCGCCCTCGTTCATGACTGCTCCCTGAGTCATGGAATGGTCCTGACAGTGGTCCATGACCGGGAGATCGAACATCCGGGCGTACTCGAGGGCGCGCCGCATCAATTCGTTGCTCTGGACGCAGTCGCCGTCGTCCGTGATGGCGACGACTCCGGCGCGCTTGAGCGAACCGATGGGGGCGAGGGCCTCGCCCTTCATGCCGACGGTGATGCAGCCGGTGGGGAGAACCTTGATACACGCCGTGCGGGCGATGGAATCCTTGATCAGCTGGATGGTGCCGGCCGTATCCGCGACGGGGGCGGTGTTGGGCATGCAGACCACCGTGGTGAACCCGCCGGCGGCACCGGCGCGGGAGCCGGACTCGATGGTTTCCTTGTGCGTCTGGCCGGGCTCTCGGAAATGGACGTGGATATCGACCAGACCCGGGCAGGCCACGAGGCCGCGGCCATCTATTTTCTTCGCCCGTTTTTTGTCCGCCGCGGAGAGGGAGGCGACAAAGACGCCATCCTTGATGAACACGTCGCCCACCGCGTCGCGCTTGGCGGCGGGATCAATCACGCGGGCTTTTTGAATCCAGAGGGAGCTAGGCATCGGAGGGAATGGCCACGAAAAACACGAAAAGTCACCCAAATCAGGCGGCTGAATCGGTCATCAGGTAATTTTTGACGTGGAGCACAGGGGCTCCGAAATTGATCAGGAGTCCGGTCTCGACCCGACTGAATCTCAGGTAGCCGAGGAGCTGAGCGATGTGCTCATCTACGAAGGCGCGCGTCGCCTTGAGTTCAACAACGAGGCAATGCTCCGCGAGCACGCCGGCAAAAAATTCACCCAGCAGAGTGCCATCCTCGTTATCGCCAGCCAGCGGATGCTGCTGCTTCACGCCCAGGGTCGCAGAGCGGGTTGATGTGCTCGAATCGCATCGGGATCGATTTTTGTGCATTCTCGTGTTTTTCGTGGCAATCCTGCCTAGTCGCTCGTGACGACCGCCTCCGGCTGGCCGCCGGAGCAGAGGTAGAGCACGGCCATGCGGACGGCGATGCCGTTGGTCACCTGCTCGAGGATGACGCTGTGTTCGCCGTCGGCGAGTTCGCTATCGATCTCGACGCCGCGGTTGATTGGACCGGGGTGCATGATAATCGCCTTCGGATGGAGCCAGGAGGCGCGCGTCTTGTTGAGGCCGAACAGGCTCGTGTACTCGCCGAGGGACGGGAACATACCGGCCGTCTGGCGCTCATGCTGGATGCGCAGGAGCATGACGACTTCGGCGTCCTCGAGGGCGCTGCGCAAATCGTGCGAAACGGAGACGCCGAGCGTAGTGAACCATGCGGGCACCAGCGTGGACGGGCCGACGATGGTGACATTGGCGCCCAGCTTGTTCAACGCGTGGATGTTGGAGCGGGCCACGCGGCTGAAAAGGATGTCGCCAAGGATGACGACCTTGCGGCCCTTGAGCGAGCCGAGCCGCTCGCGCATGGTGAACGTGTCGAGGAGCCCTTGGGTGGGGTGCTCGTGAGCGCCGTCGCCCGCATTGATCACCGGAATACCGAGGATCTTTGAAAGATAAAGTGGCGAACCGGCGGCTGCGTGGCGGATGACGATCATGTCGGCCTGCAGCGCCTCGATATTCTGGGCGGTGTCGCGCAGCGTCTCGCCTTTGGTCGTCGAGGAGCTGGAGCCATCGAGGGAGATGACATCCGCGCTGAGCCGCTTGGCGGCCATGTCGAAGGCCATGCGGGTGCGCGTGCTCGGTTCGAGGAAGAGATTGACGATGGTCTTGCCGCGCAGGGCGGGGACCTTCTTCACGGTGCGGCCGAGGATCTTCTTGAACGCCGTGGCGGTGGCGTGGATCTGGTCGATCTCCTCAACGGAGAGCTCCTCGAGCGTGATCAGGTGGCGGCGGGTCCAGGGCATGCGAAAAGGGAGGGAGGGGGACGGTTCAGGCTTTGGCCGGGGTGATCTGGACCCGATCGCCCGAGGGGCGGACGGGATCGAGGTAGACGACGATCTTCTCGCCGTCGGCGGCGGGCAGGGTCAGGCCGCTGTAGTCGGCGGCAAACGGCAGGCGCCGGCCTTCCCGGTCCACCAAGACTGCCAGCTCGACCTTGGCGGGCCGGCCATGGTCAAAGAGCTCGTCGAGGGCGGCCTTGACCGTGCGGCCGGAAAAGAGGACGTCGTCGATCAGGATGACCGTGGCGCCGGTCACGTCGACCGGGATGGCGGTGTGGGCGTATTCCTTGGGAATCGGATTGTTGCCGATGTCGTCGCGGTGGAAGGAGATATCAATCGTGCCCGTTTTGCTGGCGATGGGGTGGGCAGCTTGGGCAAGCCCAGCGGAGAGGCGGCGGGCGAGTTCGATGCCGCCATTGGCGATGCCGAGCAGCAGGAGGGGGGAGCGTGTCCCGGCGTGGCGTTTGCCAATGGCCGAAATCAACCGCTCGATGGCGGCATGAAGGTCGGCGGCGGGCAGCGTCTTGATCGTCGGCACGAGGCTTGGTTGTGTCGGCTGCCCCGGGTGTTTGGAAGGCTTTTTTAAAGTCCCCCTGCCGCCTGCTCCCTGGCGAAAGGCGTCTGGATCTGCCGCCCCAGCCGATTGGCGTCGCCGCCGGGCAGTTGGGTGGATGGCTTCCGACTTATCTGCGAAGTGCCTCACTCTCCGATCCAATCCGCTAACTCCTGGGTCGTCGTGATCGTCGCGCCAAATTGGTAGTCGGGGGCCAGCAGGCGGGCATACCCCGGCTCGATGAAGCGGCGGCAGTGGAGGAGAACCTTGGCGCGTTGGCCCGGAGCGCGGACGAGGCGGCCGAGGGCTTGGTTCACTTTTTGCAGGCCGGGAATCTGATAGACTTTGCGGAAGGCGCGCTCGCGGCCGAGGTCGCTGCACGCGGCTAGGCGGGCGCGCTGAACGGCGTTGACCTCGGGCAGGGCCGGGCCGACGACCATCGCGTGGCTGATGCGGCCGCCGAGGAGGTCAATGCCCTCGGCAAAGCTACTGCCCAACACGAGAAAGATCGCGTCGGCAAAGGCCAGGGACTCCTCCACCCAGGCAGCCTGCGCCGCGAGATCCGGCAGCCGGGGTTGCAGTGCCACGCGCAGGACGGAGTGGCTCTGGTCCAGTGCCCGCTGAATGGCCTCGGTATAGCGATAGCTCGGAAAGAACACCGCCACCGCCCGCCGGGGACCGGTGCTCGCGTTGGCCGCGGCGTGCAGGGCCTCGATCGTCGCGGCAGTCGTCGGGTAATGCCGCTCCCGCTGCTGGTAGGTCGTATCCACCCGCACGTCGTACGCGATATCGTAAGCGTCGTCCCGCCACGGAGTGTGCGCGACGACCGCGGTCAAGGGAGCGTCACCGGCCGACCGCTCCGACTGCTGACCGTTCCACGCTCCGGCCTCTGCCTTCTGCTTCCTGACCCCTGACATCTGACCTCTGACTTCTGGCCTCTGGCCCCCGTCCTCCGTCCTCTGCCCTCTGTCCCCCGGCCTCTGTCTTCCGTCCTCCAGCCCGATCGCCTGCGCAAAGTCCTCCGGCGATCCGATGGTGGCCGAGGCCAGCACGACCCCGCCGAATGAACGGAGCGTGTCCCCGATGAAGGGTGCGGCGTCGAGGCAGGTGAAATGGAGCTCTCCCTGGACTGGACTCCATAGCAACCGCTGCAGGGTCACGGATTTTAACCACAGGCCCAGCTCGGGCGTGAGCCAGAGGCAGTCGGCCTGCCGCGGGTCGAGGGCTGTGGTGTCCACTGGCATCTGCTGGAGCAGCTCACCGAGTCGATTGAGCAGGTCGGCCAAGTCGTCCTCCTGCACGGCATCGAGAGCGTCACAGGCCGGGAGCGAGAGCAGAAATTGGACATACGCCTCCCACGCGCGGACGAGCGGGGCCGGGGCGTGCTGGTGATCGAGCTCCGCGAGCACGGCGTGCACCTCCGCGGCGCGCACCACGTGGGAGTGCGCATCGGCCACGCGCGACGGCAGGTTGTGGGCCTCGTCCAGCACAAGGAGCGTCTGCTCTGGAATGAAACCGGGCTGGAGGTAGAAGAGGCTCCGGTTGCGCGGGGCGAAGACGTAGTTGTAGTCGCCGATCCAGACATCGTTGAAGGCGAGGGCGGTGCGGGTGATCTCGTACGGGCAGATTCCGGCCGCCTTGCCCGCGGCCCGCAGCGTGTCCAGATCGCGCGGCTCGTGCTCAAGGACGTAGAACTTCGACAATCCGCTCCGGGGCCAGCGGACCTCGACGTCCTGCAGGTAGGCGCAGGATTCCCGGCTGCAGTGGAAGGTGTGGTTCACGCAATGCTCCCCCTTGTTCCGCACATGCCACGCCGCCACCGCCGGTCCCGGCCCGGCACCCGGCATCGTGTAACCTATTGGGTTACTTGATGCCGGAGGCGTGGTCATCGCTGCCAACGTGTGGACAACCTGGAGCTGGCCCGTGGATTTGCTGGTGAGGTAGAGAAGCCGGGCAAAGCGCCCGGAGCGGAGCTGCTCGAGGGCGCACTCCAGCAACGCGCCGGTTTTGCCGAAGCCGGTGGGCGCTTCAAAGGTCACGACCCGCGAGCGGGCGAGGGCGGCGGTGAGTTCCGCGTGGGTGGTTTCCTGGCCGGGCCGAAGCGTGGGAAAGGGCGGGCGGAAATCTAGGCCACGCAGTCGCTCCCGTGCGCGCAGCCGGAGCGAAAGAAACTCGGTGACTCGTTCCAGGCGCGCGCGAAAGAGGGCTTCGTCGCTGGAGGAGAGTGGGATGGGCTGGGCGAGACCACTGCCGGTCTCAACGAAGAGCAGTTCCGCCCCGATGCGGGCGGCCGGGGCCTCGATGCGCTTCAGGGCGAGGTAGGTTGCCAGTTGGGCAAAGTATTCGGGATAGTCGGCGCGCAGGTCCTCCTCCGAGGTCGGCAAAGCCCGCGTCACGGTCTTGATCTCACGCAGGGTGGTGCTGCCGTCCGATCGTGGCACCCATTGGTCGATGCGGCCCGTCAGCGTCAGGGTCCACCCGGCGTGGAAGACGCGGCCGGTGATCGCGACTTCGAATGTCGCCTCGGGGACCTCGAGCGCGGTCTGGCGGCGGAGTTCCTGATGCCACTGCGTGCCCAGCTGCGCGCGCCAGAGGCCTTGGGCGCCGCTGCCAGTGTCGTGGGGACCGACCGAGAAGTCCGCGAATTCACCCACGCTCAGGCTGGCCGTGCGATGATCGAGGGAGAATTCCATCCGCGGTCACGCAATACGGAGAGGCGGCAAAGGAAAGCCGAATCAGGTTTTACAGGAGGAAACGGAGAGAACGGAGTTCAGAATTCAAACCACAGATTCACACCGATAAACACCGAGTGAAGGCCGGCATCTGTGGTTACCTCAGTTCTCTCTGTTCCCTCCTGTGAAAAATCCTCACTCCATCAGGATCTCGGTGTGGCCGCGGAGAAAGTGTTCGAGCGACGGCTGCAGGCGTTGCGCCTCATCGGGGTTGGCCTCCGTGGCGGGAAGATCGGCCAGCGGGGTGCGGAGCCAGCGGCCGGCGAGGGCCTGCAGGGCGGCGGGCAATTCGGCCAGCCAGTGCTGGCGCACGGGGTAGCCCTCGTCGCGCGCGAAGGTGTACAGGCTCTTGAACGCGACCACATCCGGGCGCGCCGCGGTTGCGAAGGCCGCGAAGGTGGTACGGAGGAGGGCGTAGACGCGGGCCCGCCCTTCCTCACTGCCCGGGTTCCGGGCGATCAGGGCGGCGAAGGCGGAGGCAAGGCGCAGGCGCTCGTAATCGCGGCCGATGCCGGCCTGGCGGGCGAGCAACCGGGCCTCTTTAACGAACCAGGTCTGACCCTGATTGGAGGATTCGAGGAAAAATCCAACCTCGTCGAAAAGATCGATCGCAAGGTGGGCCGCGGACGGCTTCTTGGGCACGCGCTGGAGGACCAGCAGCACGCCATAGGCGGAGGAGAAGATGGTGAAGGACTGAAACGAATCCGACGGCAGGCGCCGGCTGAGCACGATCCCCTCCGTGGTGAGCGTCTCGCCCGGCATGGAAATCAGGGGATCGTCGGGCCGGGGGTGGATGGCTCTGGGGCGGCGACCGGGGTTGGCCAGGGCGGAGTGACCGTGCCGCCGGAGATGATCATCTTCATTCCATCGCCCACGGTCATATCGAGCTCGATGATGTCGTCCTTGGGAAAGAGCACGAGGAAGCCGCTGGTTGGATTGGGGGTCGTCGGCACGAAGACGGACCAGACCTCCGCGCTGGTACGGGCCTGGGGTTCACCCAGGGTCTTGTTGGTCAAAAACCCAATTGACCAGACGCCTTTGCGGGGGAACTCCACGAGGACCACCTTGCTGAAGACACTGCGGCTCTGGGCGCCGAAGGTCTCCACGATCTGTTTGACCGTGTTGTAGACCGTACTCACGCCGGGGACGCTCTTAATGATGCGCTCGGCTACTTGGCCGAAGAAGTGGCTGAAGACGTAGCGCGAGATGTAGCCGAGGAGGGTGACCAGCAGGATCACGACGAGCGTCGCGAGGAGATTCCAGATCACATCGAGACCGGGCTGCGCGAGCAGCCGCTCGGGCACGAAGAAGAAAAAGACAGGGCGAAAGCCCCCGCCGACCTGCCCGACGAGCCAGGAAAATACGACCCAGGTCACCGCCAGCGGGGCGAGCAGGAGAAGGCCTGTGACAAAGGCATTGCGGACGGAGGTAAGACGGGAAACAGCGGCCATGGCGGGAATTTCGGTGCGTCCCGGCGGGACGCAATGGGAATCAGGAGAGAGAAAAGACGGGAACTGCGTCCGCGGCGTCGAGCAACTTCATGGCCCGGGCCTCGGCGGCGCGCATTTGGCGCTTCTTCGCTGGCTGGAGGTCGTCATAGCCTGCGAGGTGCAGCCAGCCATGTACGATGTAAAGGGTGAGCTCGCGGCTGAAATCGAGCTTCTTGGCTTGGGCAAAGGCGCGAGCGGTATCGGCCGAGACGCAGATCTCGCCCGCGGCGCCCATCCCCGGCTGGGCCTCGAAAGTGATCACATCCGTGGGGGTGGGATCGCCGAGGAAGTTCGCGTGCAGGGCCGCGAGGGCCGGATCGGTGAGAAAGGCGAGCGACAGCTCGCCCTCCGGCGGGCCACCTTGGAAGCGGGCGGCCGCGGCATCGAGCAGGTGGATCACGCGGATGACCGCGCGACGGTCCAGTCGAAGGCGGGGATGAGCCCGGTGGAGGTGGACCTCGCGCATGGCGGCCGATCAGGCACTGCCGGCGCCGGATGAGCGGGCGGCGTCTCCTTCGTCGGCGGCCGGGTAGGCGACGCGGGCGTGGAGCATGTTGAGCAGGGTGAAGGTGAAGCTGCTCTTGATCTTGCTGATCTCAAGAAGGGTGAGGGGCGCCTCGTCAAGCTGACCGTCCTCCAGGCGCTCATGGAAGATCTGGTCGATGATCTCACCGAGGTGCTGGGGAGTCACCTTGCGGAGCGAGCGGGAAGCGGCCTCGACGGCGTCGGCAAGGTGAATGATGGCGCTCTCCTTGAACTGGGGTTTTGGGCCATCGTAGCGGTAGGTGGTCTCAGAAACGGGCACAGGCTCGAGACCGGGGGCCACGGCGACCTCGGCGCGCGGGCCCGGGGAGAGGGGGGTGGCCGGGAGGGCGGCCGGATGCTTGAGGCTGTTGATGGCGCGCTGGAAAAAATAGCGGATCAGCGAAGTGCCGT
>CAMAXB010000116.1 GCA_945862035.1 Opitutus sp. GAS368 | reverse complement strand
GGCGGTCGCCAGGAAACCGACGACACCCGGATCAATCAGGGTGCGGCGACCACGGCGGCCGGCGTCGCCGGTACCCGTGCGATTACCTCCAGTAACTCAGTTCGGTAGTCGTCATCGTCCTTGAAGCCATCCAACGTGGTGGACGGCTTTTTTATGCTTACCCGCATCGGTTCCGACAAACGACTTTGGTTGGTTGCGGTCGAGGGCGTCTTGGTCGTGGTGCTTGCCCGCTTCGTCCTTGAGCCTGACCAGGCCTTTGGCTGGGTAATCGTCGGCGGTTACTGGTTCATGCTTGCAGCGGTGACGCTCTTCCTGACCGCATTCGTGCCTCTGGCTTGGGAGAAGGCCCGTGCGACCCGGCTCGACCGTTTCCATGCAGGGGTCCTGGCCCTGATCGTGGGCGTGTCCGTGATTTGGTCGGCGCAGGAGCGGCCGGGGTTCAAGATCCTCGCTGATGAGGTGCTGCTCCTCGGCACGTCCATGGGCATGCATTACGAACGCGAGGCGGCGTACCCGGTTCGGGCCACGGATGTGCAGGGCCCGTTTGTGATCCTGGGCAGCGTGCTCGACAAACGTCCCCTCTTGTTCCCGTTCCTGACTGCGACCGTGCACGACCTCACCGGCTACCGGCCCGCGAATGCGTTCTACCTGAACATGGGGCTTGCGGTGCTGTTTCTGCTCGCGGCCTACGCCGCCGGGGCTTCCGCCGGAGGCAGCCGCTGGGCGGGCGTCCTGATGGTCGCCCTCTTTGCCGGCCTGCCGCTGCTCGCCCAGCAGGCTTCGGGGGGGGGCTTCGAATTGCTCAATCTCCTTCTGATCGTGGTGTTGGGCCTCGCCTTGGTCTGGTATCTGGAGGCACCGGATGATCGGAGGCTGCAGGCGATGAGCTACGCGGCGCTGCTGCTGGCCTCGACGCGCTATGAATCGCTGGTGTTCCTGCTCCCGGCGTTGGTGGCCGCGGTCTGGGGTTGGTGGCGGGCGGCGCGGGTGCTGCTGCCGTGGACCGTCGCGATCTCGCCGGTGTTTCTGCTCCCGGCGCTCGTCCAAAACCGGATTTTTTCCGGCCAGTCCGGGGCGTGGGAGATGGGCAGCATGCCCGGGGTCACCACTCCCTTCGCCTTCGAGTACTTTGCCCCCAATCTCGGACATGCGCTGGCTTTCTTCTTCGACTTCGGTCCCTACCAGCCCAGTTCGCCGGTCTTTGCCGCGCTGGGCCTGATCGCGCTGCCCTTTTACGGCCTGCTGGTCGTCCGGAGCTTCCGCTTGCCGGCCAGCCATTCTCCGCGCGAACAAGCATGGAGCCTGCTCGCGGTCGGTCTGCTGGGCGTCACGATGATTTACCTCTTTTATTTCTGGGGGCAGTTCGACCACCCGGTCATTCGTCGACTCAGTCTGCCTGCCCACCTGCTCATGGCCCTGGCGGTGGTGGTGGTGGTCGGTCGGATGGCCGCGCGGGAGAAGGTGGCTCGCCTGCTCACGCTGGTGGCGGCCGGGGGCTTCCTCTTTCACAGCCTGCCGGTGATGGCGAAGCGGGCCTACGCGTATGACTACGCGCCCGGGGTGGAGATGGAGTTCCGCACGGAATTCCTCGGACTGCTGCCCGAGCGGGACTTTCTCTTCATCGACAACGATTCGGTCTTCTGGATCACGCAAAAGGTGCCGGCGTCCCCCGTGGCGCAGGCCCAGGCGCGCAAGGAGGGCCTGACCTACCACCTCCGCAACCACAGCTTTTCCCAGATCTACGTGTTCCAAAGTGTGCTGGTCGATGATCAGACCGGTGAGCGCCGGGTCGATCCGGCCGACGATCTGGGGCCCGACTTCGAGCTTGAGACTGTGTGGGAACGGCGCGTGCAGGCCCTGCTCTTCGCCCGGATCAGCCGGGTGACAACCATCCGCCACGAGGGCGAGGCCGCCGCCCGCGCGACGGAGGCCGTGCCGGTGGCGGTGGAGCGGCGCACGACGGAGGAGCTGGAAAAGGCGCGGACCCTCTACCTCGAGAACTGGATCAAGAAGCTGCCGTGAGCGCCCCGTCCGAGACTGCCGCCGCCGCCCGCGGCGCGCTCCGTCCATTTCCGCTCCGTCTCGCCCTGTTTGGGGCCGCCGCGGTGACCGCGGCGGCCTTTGGTTTTCTCGCGTACACGGCGGTGGAGGCCGGCCGAATCATCCAGCGCTTTGGCTATTTTGCGATGGCCGGCACCACTGCCTGGTGGATCTTCGCCCTCGGGCGCCGGTTTGCCTGCGTCCGGGCCTGGGTCCGGGCTGAGGCGCCTGCTGACCGGCGTCGGGTCCTGCTCCTTGCCTTGGGCTTCACGGTCGTGGCGTTCGCGACCTTTCCCTACTCGTACAAGGTCCTTTACGACGAATTGGTCCTGCAGGCCACCGCCTGGAATCTCCACTCCTTCCGCGAAGTGGGCACGGTTGTCCGGGGCTATCCGGTCGAGGGCATTTTTACCTCGCTCGACATCTACCTCGACAAGCGACCGTACTTTTTCCCGTTTCTCCTTTCGTTGTTTCATGACTTCACGGGCTACCGCGAGCTCAACGGCTTCCTGCTCAATACGCTGCTCCTGCCGCTGGTACTCGGTCTATTCTACGCCCTGGCCCGCCGGCTGGCCGCAGCGCGCGCCGCGCTCGCGGGCCTCGCCTGTTTCGGGGCCTCCGCCCTCCTCGCGCAAAACGCGACCGGGGTGGGTATGGAGCTGCTCAACCTGGTCCTGATGATCCTGGCGATGCTGCTCGCTGCGGATTACCTGACAAAGCCCGACGAGGACCGGCTGTCGGCCCTGATCCTCACCAGTGTGCTGCTCGCGCAAACCCGCTATGAGTCGAGCCTGTATGTCCTGCCCGCGGCCTTGGTGGTGCTCGAGGGCTGGCGGCGCGCCGACCGGGTGATCCTCCCGGCGGCCGCGCTGTTTTCCCCGGTCCTGCTCATCCCCTGCGCGCTCCACAACACCTACCTTACGGGCACGCCCGTGCTGTGGGAACTGCGCGAGAACATGGACTCGCGCTTCGGGGCGCAGTACTTCGCGGACAATCTGCGGCATGCTTTCGCCTACTTTTTCAGTTTCTCGGGCCAGCTGCTCAACTCGTGGTGGCTCGCGACCGCCGGTTGGATCTCGCTGGGTTGGGCGGGATGGACGCTCGCCCGCAACCTCCGACGCTGGCCGGCGGCCTCGGGCGGGGTCCTGACTGCAGTGCTCTTCGCCGTCGCGGCATTGGCCAACCTGATGCTGCTGATGTTTTATTTCTGGGGCCAGCTGGACGACCCGATCGTGGCCCGGCTCACCCTGCCCTTCAACGTGATGCTCGGCCTCGCCATCGCCTGGGCGGTGCAAAGGTGTGCGCCGCGGCCCTTCGGTCCGGGCCTCGCCTCAGTCCTGACCGGGGGCGCCTTGCTTGTGCACGTGGGCTTCGCCTTGACCGCCTCCGCCCGCCACACGCACATCAACCAGCTCGCTTCCGAACTCGCGTGGGAGGGGCGCGTGGTGGAGGCGATGCCCCCGAAGAATCGCTTCATCATCACCAACAAGTCGGGCCTCGCCTGGCTGATGCGGAGGATTCCCGTGGTGACCGTGGATCGTGCGCGCTTCATGTCCGACCGCGTCAAGTTCCACCTGGATCATGGCACGTTCCAGGAGGTTTTGGTCACGCAGCTCCTACGGCCCACGGGGGCCGAGGGTCACTTCGTCGTCGACCCCAAGGACCTGCTGCCCGACGACTACGTCCTTGAGCCGGTGGTCGAGCGCCACATCGGCGCGCGGATTGCGCGCATCAGCCGCGTGGTGGCGATCCTGCCCCCCGGGGCGCCGGCCGAACCGGCGGCCAAGGTGACGCCGCCCGCCGCTGAACCCTCCGACCCGGTTCAGGCCGGCGGCAGCGGACCGTAGCGCGCGCTGCACTTCCTCCCCGGCCAGGCGAAAAATCAGAATCGAGTACCCGACGCGGGCTCCCGGTTGAGTGCGATCAAGCCTGCGTTCAGAACGGCGTACATTCCGACCCCTACGAGTGTACCGCGGGCTTCTGCACTCTCCGCGAGCGATCACAGCTTGACCAGACCAGCGCTGACCGAGCCCGCCAGCACAAGATCGGCCAGCACGGACGACTGCGGCCAGGCTTGAAGCAGCGCGAAGAACACCAGAGCATTTATGAGAGTGCCATCGGTGCCGCGACATTAGAGGAGTTGCGCTCAACCGAAACTGCGTAGGCGATCGCGATAACCAGCGTAAGAAACCAGGCGGGCCAGAACCCCGGGCGAGGGTGTCGGTACGCAAGATGTGCGACGAGGACCACAAAGGGTATCAGAATACCCGAGGCTATGCTAAGCACTCGACCAAAGGGTCCGGTGATGAGCGCCGCGCTCCCGGCGGCCGCGGACGACTAGCGTAACGTAGCGTAGATCGATGCCAGGAGCGCGCGGTCCGTAAGAGAGAAACTGATCTGTAGGCGGTACAGTAAATTGTATCCAGACAGAGGCGTGGAGAACCCGGGCACGCACAGGGCCCAGAGGAGTGCCCGTTGGCCCGGGGCTGTCCCCACCGCAAACAGACGAAAGGTTAGGACCGCAGTCGCGATGCGCACAACCGCGGAGCAGACAGAAAGAAAAGTGACGTCCCAGTAGCCGTTCGCCAGAAATCCAATCGATATGAGGAGATGCGCGGTGGCGGAATGTGTTCGTTGTGCCGATCGAACACCTTCGAGAAGTTATCCTCAGTAGAGATTGGCAGCAGCGGATTATTGTCCTCAGCGAGCCACTGGTCGTAGAACGGCAACGGACTACCAGCATAGGCGAGTGCGGCGAGTCGAGACCCCAGTACGAGGAGGGCGAGTGACCAGCTCCAGAGGGGAATGGAAAACGCTCGCTTTGGCAGCGAGATGGTTATCCCTGGCGGCGGGGCTTTTCCAGCACGACAAGCATTCGCGAGGCAAAAAGACGGGGCGCTAGCCCCAGCAGGTATTCAACGCCCTCCGCGACGGGGCGGACCGCCGCCGGCGCAAGCGAGGGTCCGCGAAAGCCACCCGTCAGGAGCCAGGGCAGCGCGGGGCAGTAAGTTGGCGCGCGGCAGGTCCACGCTGAGAGCTTGGACCGGTATGCGTCGCCGCCAAAGATGCGCCAAGCATTGCCCTGTGCCGCGTAGTAGGTGGAGGAGGCGGGATCGAAATCCGCGGGTGGATCCCATGTGATCTGCTCGCTTAGCGCCAGTGGCTCATGGTGAAACAGCCCGATGACAAGCCGGCCGAGGACGCCGGCGGCAGGGTCAAATATGACCACACGACCGCCCGGCGAGAGCACGCGCTGCAGTTCCCGCAGGGCGGCTCCCGGATACTGCAGGTGATGAAAGACGTCGAAGAGCACCACGCCGCCGAGCGATGCATCTGCGCAGGTGAGGGCGTAGATGTTCTCCTGCCGATCCAGCCATGGGTTGGGAAACAGGTCGCTGGTGATCGCGTCGGGCAGGACTGACTTGAGATTGCCGATCCCAGAGCCGCACTCGAGCACCGGACCGGCGGGGATGCCCTCCAGCCGCTGCGCGATCAGGCGATAGAACCGGGCGTACTCCGCCTGCAGCTCGGGCTTGCGCTCCCAAAGGCGGAGATTCTCGTGAATCTCCCGATTGTGCTGATCAGCGTCCATGCGCAGGCGGATCAGGAAAGTTTAACCACGGAATACACGGAACACACAGAAAACGGATCGGCGGTTAGGGACGCTTGTGAAGCCGGTTTTTGAACGAGAAAATACAGGCGGCGTGACAGGATATTCATTCCGTGTGTTCGGTGTATTCCGTGGTTTCTCCTCATGGTCCGGTGGCTCACACGAACTTCAACTTGCGCGCGGCGAAGCCCAGCATGCGGAAGAGCAGCAGGCCGTGGCGCCAGCGCTGGATATTGGTGGTGCCGTAGGTGCGCTCCCGATACCGAATCGGAATATCACGGATCTTCAGGTTCAGCTTGTCCGCACCGAAGAGCAGGTCGAAGTCACCAAAGGGATCAAACTCGCCGAAGTACGCGCGGTTGGCGGCGATGGTGAGGTAGTGCTGGCGGCGCAGCACCTTGGTGCCGCAGAGCGTGTCCTTCAGCGATTGCCCCAGTAGCCAGGAGAAGGCCAGGCCGAAGAACTTGTTCGCGATCATGTTCAGGAACTGCATCGCGCCCTTCTCCATCGGGTAGACCAGCCGCGAGCCGTTCGCGAACTCGGCCTTGCCGCTGGCGACGGCCTCATAGAACTTCGGCAGCTCCTCCGGCGGCATGGTGAGATCGGCGTCAAGAATCATGAGTACATCGCCCGTCGCGACGGCAAAGGCCTCGCGCACCGCGTTGCCCTTGCCCTTGCCGGTTTGACGCAGGATTTTGATTCGGCGCTGCGGGTAGGCCTGCTGCACGCGCTGGATCTCGTCCCAGGTGTTGTCCTTCGAGTGTCCCTCTACGAAGATCAGCTCGGTCCACGCGCCCATGTCCGGGGTGCGGAGCACGGCCTGCTCAATGTTGCCTGCCTCGTTGCGGGCGGGGATCACCACGCTGACGGAGGGCGCGACCGCCGCGCGCTCCGGGCGCAGACGCGCCACGACGAAAACCGCAAACCCGGCGAAGGGCACGAAGGGCGCGATCCCGCGGTTAAGCAGCGGCGCAAGGACCGGGGTCGCGAGCGGCCAGAGCAGGCGGGGCTGCCGCTTGATCACTTCCCAGCGCGACATCTCCAGCAGGTTGTCGATGTCGTGGGAGGAAAGCCAGCTGGTCGATGGGCTTGGCGTGCGGGCGCCGAGCAGGTCGGCCACGACGAAGACGGGCCGCCACAGATTGTTGTGAAAATTGAGCAGGAGGCGGGTCTCCGGCGTCGCGACGTTGGCCACCCGGTCGAGCACGCGCTGGACGTCCGCCGCCAGATTGAGGGTTTCCGAAATGATGATGACGTCGAAAGTCTCCTTGAGGTCGAGGCACTCGCCGGACTGAACGTGGAAGGTGGCGTCGGGCAGACGTTGCCGCGCGCGCTCAACCTGGCGGGAAGACAGATCAATCCCGGTCTTTGTTCGCGCGCGGAGCTGCGCGAGCAGTCCGCCGTCACCGCAGCCGATCTCGAGCACGGAAGCCTCGGGCGGGATCAGCAGATTGTAGTAGTGAGCAAGCAATCGTCCATAGCTGCGGGCGGCCGTCGTGGGCGCGCGGGACTCCCGATCAAAATGCGCACGAATCGTTTCGAGGTGGACTTCCGAGAGGCGTCCGAGGGGAGGAGTCATGGAGGGACCGAGAGATAGGAACCGCGGCGCGGTCAGTAAAGAGAGGGGCGGGGGTGGAGAAAAGCACTTCTTGCGGACGGGAAGGGCTCAAGCGACCTTTTCAGCGTTTTCTCTCACCATGGACCCAGCCGAATACACCAAGCTCGCGCAAGGGGAGGCGGGACATTGGTACGATGCGGGCAAGCGGGAGATCGTCCGTCACTGGATTCCGCGCACGCGCAGCGCTTCGGTCATGCCGCGAGGGTGAATCGGCTCGCGGATCATCGCGGCCAGGCCAAAAAAGGTCAGCGTCGCCGCCGCCGCGATCGACCGGACCTTGACCGCCTCACCGGAACAGATTGTACTTCGCAATCGCGTACAGGGCGCGGAAGCCGTCGCGCCAGCCGATCTTCTTCCCTTCCTTGTAGGTGCGGCCGTAGTACGAGATGCCGACCTCGTAGATCACGCACTCGAGTTTTGAGATCTTCGCCGTGATCTCCGGCTCGAAGCCGAAGCGGTTCTCCTCGATCGTGATCTGCTGAAGGATCTCGCGGCGGAAGACTTTGTAGCAGGTCTCCATGTCCGTGAGATTCAGATTGGTTAACATGTTGGAGAGCAACGTGAGGAACTTGTTGCCCATCATGTGCCAGAAATAGACCACACGGTGGGCGTCCCCGCCGGCGAAGCGCGAGCCGAACACGACGTCGGCCTTGCCGTCGAGAATGGGCTTCAGCAAGCGCGGATACTCGTTCGGATCGTACTCCAGGTCGGCGTCCTGGACAACAACGAGATCGCCGGTGGCGGCCGCAAAGCCCGTGCGGAGCGCGGCGCCCTTGCCCTGATTGACGTCGTGGTAGAGGATCTGGCTCACGAGCGGGGCAATCTCAGAGCGCAGGATGTCGCGGGTGCCGTCCTGCGAGCAGTCGTCGACAATGATGATCTCCTTTTCGGCCACCGGTGCGGCACGCACCCGTTCGACGATGTTACGGATCGTCTTCGCTTCGTTGTAGCAGGGAATGACAATGGAGAGCTTCATGCAGGCCTGGCGTGACCCTAGCCGGAGTGCGGTGGGACGGAAGCATTATTCCAAGGCGGGCACGGCGACCGTTGCCCGGGTTGGAGCGGGGTGCATCGTCGCGCCAGCCCGCCCGCCACCTCGGCCCGATTCGTGTCGGCGCGCTGAGCTCTGCGGTGGTCCTGATCGCCCTGTTGCAGCCCGTGGCGGAACTCGGACTGGAGATGCTGGTTCGGCGCGACGTTGCGCGATCGCCTGCGGATTCTGCCGATCGGACACGGACTGCGCTGGGGCTGCGGGCGGGCGGGGCCCGGCGGCGCTGGGTCTGCTCTTCGTCGCGTTGATGGCGGGAATGGTCCCGGCCGACGAGGTGAACCTGATTCGGATCATTGCCGTCGGCCTCCTCCACCCGGCGCTCAGCGTCGCGGAGCCGTGGCGCTAGGCGCGGGGGCGCGGCGGCATCGTTAAGTGGTTCAGCCACGGAACGAAGCGGCGGGCAAGCCTGCCCCGGGGGCGACGCGCCTCCGGCACGGCGCTTGACGGTCTTGCTCGGCGTCAGGCATCGTGGCCTGATGATCCCAACGGATCCCAAGGTTTCCCGTGCGCGGCGGATGCTCGCGCTCAAGGCGGTAGTCGTCCTCGCCGTG
>CAMAXB010000115.1 GCA_945862035.1 Opitutus sp. GAS368 | reverse complement strand
CCCGACTGGCCGGATTGCCCGGGCTGACCTGACTGGGCGAGCCCTTGGCTCCGCTGGCCGGATTGGCGACCGGGCGAACCTTCGCCGGGCTCGGAAGACGGTGTGCCCTCTTCGCCGGGGGTGTTGCCCGCTTGGCGCTGGCTCTCGTTCGAAGATCCGCGCCCGCCCTGCCCGGCTTGGTCCGGTTCTCCGGCTTCACCGCTTTCTCCCGGCGTCGCGCCGCCTGCCTCGCCGCGGCGGGCCTCGGCGATCTCGCGCTGCAGCTGATCCGTGACGGCATCCAGTTCGGCCCGCGCAAGGCGGAGCGACTCGGCATCATCGCCCACGACGCGTTCGGCGGCGCGCTCGACGCCCTTCATCAAGTCCTCGATCCCGGCGCGCGCGCGCTGCTCGGCATCGCGCGCCTGCGGAATCAGGTTCTGGCGAAGGAGGTCGGAGGCGGTCGCTAACGAGCGCCCATTCTCCTCGCTCTGGGTGCGCTGCTGGAGCTGCTCGTAGAGGTCACGCGTCATTTGTCCCCGGCCGAGCAGGTCCTGCTGGAGCTCCTTCACGTTGCGCACGTCATCCTGCGCCACCTTGCGGAGGCTGTCATAAAGTTCGCGGGAGAGCAGCGGCTCCGTGTTTTCCGCCTGGCTCGACACCTCGGTGGCCTGATCGATGAGGGACTTCAGGCGCTCGCGCTGCTGCGACAATTCCTCGGCGATCTGCTGGCGGTCGGGTGATTCGGCTTCGCTCAGCATGCGGCGGGTGGGTTGCTGACCCAGATTGGCCATGCGTTCGGACAACGCCTCCTGATCCCGGGCAAGGTCGCGCGCCTCGGCGCGCATCGTCCGCAGATCCTCGGCAAACTGGCTGGAGCTCTCCTTGCGCAGCTCGTCGCGCATCGACTGGAGGTCCCGCTGCGCGCGCGTGCCCGCGGCGAGGGCCTGCCCGACATCGCCCTGGCCGGCAGCCTCGGCCGACCGCTGCAGTTCCTCGCGGGTCTCCTCGAGCTGCTGGCTCTGCTCGCCCATCCGCGATTGGTTTTCCGGGCGCTGCATCCGCTGCTGCAGCTCGTCCGCGTCGGCGAGCATTTGCTGCTGCTCCTCCTGCAGGCGGCGCAGTTGCCGGCGCAGCTCCTCGCGCTCGGCCTCGGTCTTGGACTCCTGCAGCGCGGTCTGCAGCTCGCGGAGCCGGTCGTTGAAATCCTGCTGGCGCCGCGCGAGCTCCTGCAGGCGGTTGAGAATCTGGTTTTCCTCGCGCCGCTCGGGGCTCTGGGGCGACTGGGCGATCCGCTGCGTTTCGTAGCGATTTTCCGACTGCTCCAGGTCGAGTTGATCGATCTGCCGCTGGGACTGCTGCTGCCCGCCGCCGCCGCCGCCCTGCTGGCGGGTGACCGAGGTTTCGCGGGCCTGCAGCTGCAGCAGGGTCTGGTAGGCGGCCTGCTCGGCGGACAACGCCTGCGGCAGCGGCTTCGGCGATACCGTGGCGAGCCGAAGTTGCGTCACCGCCCGCTCCATGTCGGCCAGCACGCGGCTCCACAGCACCTGCTCGCGCGGATCCCGGGCCTCTCCCTGCGCCCCGCGGGCCTGCTCCAACGCCTGCGACTGGGATTCCTGAACGACGGTGGCGTCCGCCGCGTAGGTCGGCGCCTTGCTCGTGCGCTGCAGGCGCCAAGTGGCGTTGATGATCTGCTTCTGCAGCTCCACGAGTTGTTGCTGCGGTGACTGCTGGCCCCCGGGCTGTCCGCCGGGAGGCGGCTGCCCACCCATGTTCTGGGACTCGCGGAAGATCTCATCGAACGGGCGGATCTCCGCAAAATAGAGATCGCTGGTGGTCCGGCGCACCTCGGCATCGGGACCGACATCATCAGCCCAGACGAACCACGAGATCAGCTCTCCGGGTTCCAGGCCCATCGTCTCCAAGCCCAGCTGGTGTTCAAACGCGCGGCGATCCTTGGCCGGCACGTCCTTCCCCAGCTCCACATAAGTCGTCTCGCCCCCCGCCACCGAGTACCCGAGCCCGTAGGCCGGAGAACCAAAGTCATCCCAGACCGTGCCTCCAAAGCCCAGTTCCTCAATCGACGAGGGCCGCGTGTCGCCGCGCGGCGAGGCGATCCGCAGCTCAGGCGTCCGGTTGGGGACGACTTCAATCACGACCGGCAGGGCGGTCTTGTTGGCGCGACCGTCCGCGTCAACCAAGCGCAGATCAAAGGTCCGCGATTCCGCCAGCGTCAGCGGGGGCAGCGACACGCTCGCCTTGCCCTCGGTCACCGTCAGCGGGAGTTCGGTCTTCGCGTCATCCCGGGCCACGAGCACTGCGGTCTTCACCGGCTTGTTGAGCTGGAAGTCCATGCTGAGCTGCGTACCCTCAACCGCGCTCACGCGGCGGGTGTCTTCGATGCGCTTCTCGGGCAAGGCGGTGTAGGCTGGGAAAACCAGCTGCGCATCGGCCCGCTCCAGTCGCGGATGCTCGAAGACCGTCACCTTGAAATCGTCCGTGCGCTTCCCCTCAAATTCCAGCCGGTACGTGAAATCGATCGCCACATCCGGATTGCTTCCACCGTAGATCGGATCGCCCAGGCCCCGGGCCAGCGGCAGGGTTCGCTCCGAGCCATCCGCGGCCCGGGCCACCAGAGTCACCTCAGCGGGAAGATCGCCCGGGAAGCGCGCGATTACCACGAGGCTCTCGCCCTTTTCCAAGCTGGTGGAGCCCGGGGTGACGGCTACCCCGCCGCTCATCACGGAGAAAAGCGGCGAGCGTTCCGGTCCGGGCGACGGCAGCCGCAGGAGGACAAGAACCAGCACGGTCAGGGTCACTAGATGCACCAAGTGAGCGCCGGCGAGATGGGTCGCTGGCACCACCTTTCGCCAGTCGCGCTCCTGCGCCCTGCCCACGGCCTGCTGCAGCAGCCGCTGCTGGAGATAGCCGAGTTCGCCGGGGGAATCGATCTGCTGCTGCACGGCGGTGAGCAGGACTCCGTTGAGCTCCGGAAACCGGGCCTCGATTGTCGCCGCCAGCGCGCGGTAATCGCGGCGCTTCGTGTAGATCTTGGCGACGACCGCCACCGAAATACTGACGGCCAACGCGCCGAGCAGCGGGAGCGTCAACGCCGAGGCCCAGCCGGTCCGGCTGTGGAGGTAGACAAAGGCAATCGCCACGATCGCCACGACGGACCAGACCACCGTGAGCCCGCGCGACAACTCGAGCTGGCGCTGGCGGCGCAGTACACGGTTCAGGCGGGAGGCAAGAAAGTCATGGATCATGGCGTGGGTCCTCCCGAGGGTGCAGTCCGGCGTGCGGTCAGCCCCGCGAGGCCCGACTCAATGAGCAGAATCAACAAGGCGCCGATGACAAACCAGCGCCAAAGCTTTTGCCGGCCCTCGGTTTCGACGCCCCGCAGCAGGACCTCGCGCTCGGCGGCCTTCACCGCATCCGCCTGCACGGGCGCGAGCGGCAGCCCGAGCTGCTCGAGTTCGTCCGGTGAGAGGGGCTGCAGCCGAGACTCGGCTGAATCGAGATTGACCGCGTAGGTCACCTCCGCGCCGCCGGCCTCCAGCCGGTAGCGCCCGGGCACAGCGGCACCGGCGTACGAACGCGCGCCGGCCGGAAGAGACGTCGTCGTGCCGTCCGGCGCGGTGACCGTGGTCGGCGCAGCCACGTCAACGGACGCCGGCAGCGGCAGGGCGTCGCCCGTGAGGTACGGCACGAAGACCGAGGGAATGACTCCGCCCAACTCCATCATGGAGTACAGCAGGGGCACGAACTTCGAGGAAACGGCCAGCTGGCTGTCGGTCGGCATCCAGCCCGAGGTCAGGAGCAGCAGACGCCCCTGCCCCACGCCGATCTCCACGAGCGCCGGATCGCCGGAATCGAAGCGGGCCAGGACGCGGTGGTCGGGCAATGTCGCCGGATCGACCCGGCGATGAGCCCAGAAGTGGATCTTCGTGAAGTCGCTGTAGCGCGGATCGGCGAACGCGGCGAAGATCGGGTGGCGGAAATCGATGTCGGCCAGAATCGCGTAGTTGGCCAGCGAGGCCTCGCCCAACGCGAGGCCCGGTCGATTCACCAGTGCGGCCAGGGTCGGACCAAAGGCGGCGGATTTCGGCGCAGCCACCACCGTGGCACCCGCCTCGAGCTGGGCGCGGAGCGCGATGGCGGACGCCGCCGGCAGCGGATCGGTCACGAAGACGAGCGCGCCGCCCGCATCCTCCGGCGTCGGCGCTGCGTCAGGCGCCCGGGCAATCACGGAGAGTTCGACGCGGGCGGTCCCGGTGAGGGCGCGTTGCAGAAAGAAAAGCGGCTGCCGGGAATCCCCCGCGGCCTCGCTGCCGAGATAGAGCACGCGGACCTGACGCTTCTCCGGCGGATTGATGAAGATGCGGTTGTCGAAGGGCTCGTCGTCGCCCTCCAGCACAATGGCGGTGCGCGGACGGGTGAGATCACCGACTGGCAGGGAAATCACCCGGCTCTGGCCCGGCGGGACGTAAATCTCGACACCGCCCACGGCGGGACCCGTGCCGCCCGTCTCGTCCCAGCCCAGGATAAACTGCTCTTTCCGGGAGTCGGCCGCATTCGTGACCCGCACACGGACAATCGGCTCCGCGCGGCTCTGCTCGCTGTCGGCGGCGTCGGCCACCAGCTGTACGCTCGCATTGGTGCCCGCGCGGGCGGTCACGGGGGAGAGCACCAGTTGGACGCCCTTCGGCCATTCAAAGGAGGACAGCGCATCGGTGCGACTGCCGGCCTGCAGATCGCTCACCACCACGATGCGGCGGGGGCCCGGATTCGCCGCTTCCTGATCGAGCAGCATCTCGGAGGCGGTCACGACCGCCCCACCCAGCTCCGTCGACTCCCAGCTGGGCGTGCTCGCCTCCAAGCGCTCGGCGGCCAGCGCGCGGCGCACCGAGGGCTCCGCGGCGGTCCAGTCCTCAAAATTGAGCAACGTATTCACCCCGCGGCCAAAGGTCACCACCGCGAACTGATCCGCCGGACCCGCCTGCGCGGCGAGTTCCGCCACCCGCTCGCTGGCGGTCACCCACAGCCCCTCGCGGCGCATGCTGGCGCTGGCGTCGATCAGCACCACCGTGCGGCTGGGCAGACCCGACCCGGAATTCTGAACGGACGTCTCCTGGAAAAACGGACGCGCGAACGCGAAGGCGAGCAGCGCGAGGGCTAGGCAGCGCAGCAGCAGGAGCAGCAGGTGTTCGAGACGGCTGCGCTTGGTCAGGCGCGGGGGCGACGGCTTGAGGAACATGAGCGACCCAAAGCGCGTGCGCTCGCGGGTTGTCCGCCGGATGAGGTGGAACACGAAGGGAGCGGCGATCGCCAGCGCGCCGAGCAGGAAAAGCGGGGCGAGGAAGTTCATGACGCGTGGGCCTGGTTGCGGACCGCCCGGCCCTTGCGCATGCGCTCCTGCAGAAAATCGAACAGGACCAGCTCCAGCGGCTGGTCCGTGGCAACCGGGTGAAACCCCGCGCCGAGGCGGGCGCAGAGCGCCTGCAGCGCCGCATTGTGGGCCGTCAGCTTCTGCAGATAATCCTCCCGCGCGGCCGCCGGGTCGATGTAGAGCGTGCGCGCAGTCTCCACATCCTCGAAGACGGCCGGGCCGGTGAAGGACAGTGTACGCTCGGTGGGATCAAGCACCTGGAACAGGCTGAGCTCATGACCACAGGCCCGCAGCGCGAGCAGGCTGCGCTCCAGCCGGTCAACCGGAGCGAGAAAGTCGGACACGAGGACCACCAGTCCACGCTTGCGCACCAGGGTGGCCAGTCGGTCAAGCGGCGCCGCCAGGTCGGTCGCCTTGCCCCCGGCCGGCTTCTCGAGGGCCAGCATGAGCGCCCGCAGGTGACTCGCCCGGTTGCGGGCGGGGAGGTAATCGCGGACCGCCTCGTCAAAGGTCACGAGTCCGGTCGCATCTCCCTGACGATGCAGGAAATACGCGAGGGTCGCGGCCAGCGTGGCGGCGTACTCCGCCTTGCTGTATCCGGATGAGCCGTACGTCATCGAGCGGCTCTGGTCGACCGCGAGGTGGCAGCGCAGGTTGGTCTCGTCCTCAAATTTCTTGATGTAGTAGCGGTCCGTGCGCGCGAACACGCGCCAGTCGACATAGCGTGGATCGTCGCCCTGCGCGTACTGTCGGTACTCGGTGAACTCAACCGAGAAGCCGTGATAAGGGCTGCGATGCAAACCATTCCAGAATCCCTCCACGACGGCGCGCGCCCGCAACTCGAGGTTGCGGATGCTCATCAGGGCCGATGGCGAGATGAGCGACGCGGACGCGGCGGGACCGGAGACAGCCATGGGCGGGATCAGGCGACGGGCGCCTTGATGCCCTCGATCAGGCGGCGGATGACGTCCTCCACGCGGACACCCTCGGCCTCCGCGCGGTAGTTGAGCAGGATGCGGTGGCGCAGCGCGGGCTGCGCGACAGCCTTGATGTCGTCGACGGTGACATGCGAGCGGTCCTGGAGGAGTGCCCGCGCCTTGGCGCCCAGCACGATGCACTGGCCGGCGCGGGTACCGGCGCCCCACCCCACCCAGTCGTTGATGAACGCGGGCGCGCCCGGCTGCTTGGGCCGGGAGGATGCGGCCAGCTGGACGGCGTAGCGCACCATTTCCTCGGCAATCGGCACCGAGCGCACGAGTTCGTGGAAGCGGAGGACATCTGCCTCGGTGAAGAGCGCAGAGATAGCCGCGGGGCGGACCGACGTGGTCTGGGTCACGACCTTCACCTCGTCGTCGATTGGGAGGTAGTCCATGACCACATTGAACATGAAGCGGTCGAGTTGGGCCTCGGGCAGCGGATAGGTGCCCTCCATCTCGATTGGATTCTGGGTCGCGAGCACGAAGAAGGGCTCAGGCAGCGGATGGCGTACGCCGGCCGCGGTGACCTGGTGCTCCTGCATGGCCTCGAGGAGGGCGGCCTGGGTCTTGGGCGGCGTGCGGTTGATCTCGTCCGCCAAGATCATGTTGGCAAACACCGGGCCGGGGACGAAGGTTAGCTTGCGTCCGCCGCCCTCGACATCCTGGAGGATCTCGGTGCCGGTGATGTCCGCGGGCATCAGGTCGGGCGTGAACTGCACGCGCTGGAACTTGAGGTGGAAGACCTGCGCGATCGATTTGACGAGGAGCGTCTTGGCGAGGCCGGGCGCGCCGGTGATGAGGCAGTGGCCGCCGGCGATGAGGGCGATCAGGATCTGTTCAATGACATCGCGCTGGCCAACGATGACCTTGGACAGCTCCCGTTCGATGCGGGCGCGGCCGGCCACCAGACGCTCGACCACCTCCTTTTCGCTCGGGGGCGGGATCGGCGGTGGGGTGGCGGTTGCGGGGACGGCGGGATCGTTGGGTGGGGTCGCGAAGCTCATTCGTGGGTCATGATGTAGAAGATGATATTAATCCCGAGGGGATAGGCGATTTTCTCGGAGAAGTTGTGAAAGTAGTAGTCGCTCTCGCCCTCGCGCTCCCAGCCGTCGCCGTTGTCGGTGTTGTGGGTGGCCAGCACAATGATGCGCCCCTTGTCGTCAAAAATGGCGCGGTGATGCACCTCGCGGGCGTCCTCGCGCTCCCAGGTGATGCCCGTGTGCTGGCTCTCCATGCCAAGGCCCACGTTGGGCACCTGGCCCTTGGCCTTGATTTCGAACACCCCCCGGTAGAGCGGATGATCGAGCGGGAGTTCAATAAAATCCCGATCCGGGAAGATCTCTTTGAAGACGAAGGCCACGTGATCCCACGCCACCTCGCCCCAGAAATCATCCATCAGCAGAAAACCGCCGTTGAGCAGGTAGTCGCGCAAAGCCACGGTCTCGGCCTCGTCGAGCGCGATCGCCCCTGGCTCTGCCATGTAGATGAAGGGGAAGTCGGTGAGCTGCGGATCCGTCAGGCGAATGATGCGGCCACTCGGATCCACGCGGATCGAGGTCATCTGCTGGAGACGATACGAGAGATTGAGATCGCTGTCCGGCAGATCGGTGCTCCAGCCGCCCCCGCGCCGCCGCCCGCCGAAGCTGCTCCCGCCATTTGAGTAACGGATGCGGGTGAACGTGAAGACGTCGCGGCTGAAATCCGAGGGATTCTCCCACATCGGCGTCCCGGTGCTGTCCGAGGGAACATCGCGCGCGGTTTCCGCGCGGTCGAAGCGGCTCTGTCCTCGGCCGCCGGCCCACGAGGGCCAGTTCGGGTTTATCTGCGCCACGACCAGCCCGGCGGCCAGTCCCAGCCCGGAGAGAAGAAGGATCCGGCGCCTCATGAGGTGGGCGGGGATGCGGACGTTGCGTCAGCCGCGGCCGGGGTTGGCAGTGCGTCGGACTGCACGGGCTCGCAGCAGCCCGTGATTTCCTGGAGCAGGCTCAGCGCCTCGCGGAAACGCGGCGCATCCTCGAGGGCGCGAAGCACGTGGCGGCGCGCGGCCTCCGCCTCGCCGATCTGATGGAGCCAAGAGGCCAACTGAAAGTGTTCGGAGACGGGATTCGGGGGATCGAGTTCAAGCAGCGTACGGTAGGCGCGGATGGCGGTGGCGAGATCCGACCGCTTGGCGCTGGCCACGCCAAGTTGCCGATAAGGCGGCGCAGCCAAGGGATTCACGGCGAGGAAACGCTCGGCATTCTCCGCGACCAATGTCCAGTCCTGCTCAGCTTCGCCCATTTCCATCAGGCGCAGGTAAACGTCGGTGGCCGCCGGATCGATCCGCGCGAGCGAGGCGAGAGCGGTGCGCTCGCCCTGCGGATTACCCCGGGCGCGCTGCGCCTCCGCCAGCAGTCTCCAAGGACTTTCGGGGCCGGTCTGCTCCGGGTACAGGGCCAACAGGCGCGAGAGCACCGGAATCGCCTCGTCCCACGCTTCCGACTCCGCCAGCCGACGGGCCCGCCAGATCAGCGCATAATAGTTGTCGGCATTCTCCATG
>CAMAXB010000114.1 GCA_945862035.1 Opitutus sp. GAS368 | reverse complement strand
TGGATGGATCTACCTTTCCTACAGCGATCCCGGCGACAACAACCTCGCCATGACCGCCGTCGTGCGCGGACGCATCCGCGACGGGCGGTGGGTGGATCAGGAAATGATCTTTCAGGCACCCTCCCATCTTTACAAACGCGGCGGCAATCACTTCGGCAGCCGCTTCGTCTTCGACGGCAAGGGCTACCTGTTCTTCACCATTGGCGAGCGCGGCACTCCCGCCGACGCGCAGGACCTCACCCGGCCCAATGGCAAGGTCCACCGCATCCACGAAGACGGCCGCATCCCGGCGGACAATCCCTTCCTGAAGGTGCCGAACGCCATCCCGTCCATCTGGAGCTACGGCCACCGCAACCCTCAGGGCCTTGCCCAGCACCCGGTCGACGGCAGCCTGTGGAGTGCCGAGCACGGCCCCCGCGGCGGCGACGAACTCAATCGCGTCGAACGCGGCCTCAACTACGGCTGGCCCCGCATCACCTATGGCATGAATTACAACGGCACGCCGGTTACGGACCGCACGTCGGAGCCCGGTCTTGAGCAACCCGTCCTGCACTGGACCCCGTCGATCGCCGTGTCCGCCATCGCCTACGCCACCGGCGACCGTTTCCCGCAGTGGAAGAACAGTCTCTTTGTGGCCTCGCTTGCGCAGCAGGAACTCCGGCGTCTCGTCCTCGATCAGGGCAAGGTCGTCAGCCAGGAGATCCTCTTCAAGGGCATCGGCCGCATCCGCGACGTCGTCGTCAGCCCTGACGGCTCCGTCTACGTCGCCCTCGAAGACCCAGGCCGCATCTGGCGATTGGTCCCGGCCAACTAGAGCAACGATCCATGTTAACCACGGATGGACACGGATTCACACGGATACGAGCCCCTGCATTGGTTTGAATCTGATCCGTGTTCATCCGTGTCCATCCGTGGTTAACGCTCTGAATTGGATTGATCGGCTGACTTAGGCGGTTGGCTCTCGGGGTCAATTTTGCGCTCCTTGTTGCCATGAACCGCCGACCCACGCCTCACTCCGTTCGTCGCATCTCCGCTTGTCTCGCTCTCGCTTTTCTTGTCAGCGGCGGAATTGGCCCGGTTCGGGCAGCTGAACCGATCGTGACGGCGGTCCCGACCTACATCCCGCTGGACGGGGCGGTCTACTCCTCCACCGCGCGGGTCGCGCCCGACGCGGCGTTGATTTTTGTTTCCGGAACCAATGCGCCAGACGCCGCCGGCGCCGTGGGCGAACTCACCCAACGGCTCGCTCCAACGCTCAATAAGTGTAGTCTCCTAAGGGTGCTATCGGTAGGCTCCACTTTCGCGAGCGACGCCTCCAGCGTGTCCCGTTGCTGCTCCAACGCCTCCACTTCCGCCACTGACGCCGCAAGTTCCGTTTTTATTGCTTCGGCGTCGACCGCTGCCGTTTGCAGCGCGGTCATCTTCTGCGGTTGGACCAATCCAAGAATGACCAGGGCAATCGCCACGATCCAAACCGATGCCATGAATACGTGCTTCATTTCACAACTCACTCTCGTGGCCCCAATGGCCGCCTCGTAGTTGAGTTCCAACGGCGGCCGCGCCGCCGCTTGCTCACTCTACTCCTCCCTTCGAGCGAAACGATTCACAACCCGCACAACTCCCATGATTGCCTTTCTGGATTTCGCGTGGGTCAACGTAGAGCTCGATTTGCCACCGGAAAGGAAAGCGTCATGAATCAGGATTCTATAACTACGCCCTCCCGCATCACCGCCGTCGACCAGCTCCGAGGCTATTCTATTTTCGGCATGTTCCTGGTCAACGCCAGCGGATACTTCAATTTCAAGTCTGAACAGATCCAGCACCACAAAGACTGGTATTCCTACGCCGACACCATCGCGCCTCTTTTCCTCTTTGTCGTCGGCATGGGCATGCGCCTTTCCTGGTTGAATCGCTCGAAAAAAGATGGCGCCACCGAGACGCGCTGGGCCATGGCGAAGCGTTTCACCGTACTCGTGCTCATCGGCTTCACCCTCTACAGCGGCTGGATCTGGGACGCCCTCACCGACATTGGCGTGGCGGGCTTGCTCGCCCTTTTCCTGATCGACAAAGCGCCCGCAATTCGCATCGCCGCTGCGTTCGTCTTTCTGAGCATCTATCAGGTCATGTATTCTTGGACTATCTACGGCGATTGGGTCACGCGCGCCATCAAGTTCACCGGCGACAATGCCGTGGACGTGCCTCTATTGATTCAGGCCATTCCTCAGTGGGACCAGTTGTTTGGGATATCTCTCAATGGCGGCCCGCTCGGACCTCTGAGCTGGGTCATGATGCTCCTCTTCGGTTCAGTGGCCTACGACCTTCTCGCCTCGCGCGACCAAAAGAAATTCATCACCGCCTGCCTGGCGTGGGGGATAGGGCTGTGCGTGGCGGGACACCTGATGCACATCCCATGGGGCGAAGCCAAGCCCGAATGGCTCAACTCCGCCTACCACATGACTTTCCCGTTTCCCCTTTGGTCTACCGGTCTCTGCTTTCTCACCCTGCTGGCGTTCTATGTTATCTGCGACAAGATAGGGTTCGAGATCCCGACCTTCACGGCATTGGGGATGAACCCCCTCTTCATCTACATCCTCCAGACGCTCCTGCTCAGCTCCATGGGGGCTTTCCCCATCGAGGGCCTCACTCCCACCATGGGGATCGCGGGATTCATCCTATTCTATGGCGCATTCGCGGCGCTGGCTTGGTGGATGAAGGAGCGGAAGATTTTTGTGAAGATTTGACCGCAAGACCTCTAAAACGGGTCAGACGCTCACGATTACATTTCTGGCCGACGTACCGAAAAATGTAACAATGAGTGGCCGGACCCCTTCGGGCGGGAGACGAGATTCAACAGCAGTTCAACGGGGAGTTCACGCGGGCTTCACATGGGGCCTGCTAAAGTCGCGGCGTTGGATCCGCCTCCGGGGCACGCGTGTGCCGCCATCAGGTTGGTCCGAGCCCTAGGGCTCGGGCACCAGAGACGTCCGACGCCTTCACCATGATTGCCACTCCTGTTCTAACGCCCCGTCTGCGCACCGGCCTCGGCTTGCTCTCCCTCTGGGCCGCTGGGCTTTCCGCTCACCTCGCCGTTGCGGAGACCGCCGCCCGTTGGGACGGCTCCTCGGGCTGGTTTGTCGAGGCCTCGGCCGGCGTGAGCATCGTTCCGGGCGGCGATCTCACCCTGAACGGCGTCCGCTACGAGGCCGAATTCAAGAACGGCCTTCTTTTCCACGGAGCCATCGGCCGCCGCTGGAGCGACCAGTGGTCGACCGAGCTCGAGTTTTTCTATCGGTCCAACGAGGCGGACTCCCTTGTCAGCCCGCAGGGCGCACTGAAGGGCGGAGACCTGGCCTCCACCAATGTGATGTTCAACGTCACCTACACGCTGGCCGACCGCTGGAGCCTCGCCTCAATCCGGCCCTATGTCGGTCTCGGCGCCGGCGTGATGCAGGAGGTCGACGTCGATCTGACCGGATTTGGTCCCGAGGAATTTTCCGCCCGAGGGGATTTCATTTACCAGTGGCTGGTGGGGCTGCAGCGCGCGGTGGGCGCGAACGGGCAAGTCTACCTCGAGGGCCGGGCCATTGCGGCGGGTAAGCCCTCCCTCGAAAGCTCGACCGGCCCACGCCGCCTCGTGGCCGAATACGACACGTGGTCGCTTCTGGCCGGCCTGCGCTGGTCGTTCTGACAAAAAGTCGCTTGCGCTCCCCTCCGCCTTGCACCCTTTAGCTGAAAGGCCATGAACAGTGCCCCCGCACTTCCCCTCCTGCTCGTCGAAGACGATGCGGATATGGCAGCCAACATTGCGGACTATCTCGGGCGTCGGGGATGGCATGTGCACCACGCCTCGACCGGACCACTCGCCCTCCACCTTGTGGTGGGCCAGTCGTTCGCCGCCGTCGTCCTTGATCGCGGGCTGCCCGGGCTTGATGGGATCGAGGTCTGCCAGCGCCTGCGTCAGGGTCGTGATCGCAAGGTGCCCGTCCTGATGTTGACCGCTGCCGATCGCCTCGAGGACCGCCTTGAGGGTTTCGCGGTGGGCGTGGACGACTATTTGGTCAAGCCCTTCGCGCTACCCGAACTCCAGGCGCGGCTGACTGCCCTGGTGCGCCGGGCCCACGGCGCGGCGCCTTCGGGCCCCGGCGAGGTTCTCCGCTGCGCGGACCTCGTGCTTTGCCCCGGCACCCGCGAGGTCAGCCGGGCGGGTCGCCCCCTGGCCCTCACCAACATGGGCTTCACCCTGCTCGAGCTCCTGCTGCGCCGATCGCCGGAGGTCGTCCGCCGGGAGGAGTTGGAACAGGCCCTGTGGCGTGACGAGCCTCCGGGGAGCGACGCCCTCCGTTCGCATTGGTTCGCCCTGCGCAACGCCGTCGACGGGCCGTCCTCGGCCCCCCTGCTCCACACGCATCGCGGCGTTGGCTTTCAGGTCCGCCCGCCTCACGCGAACGATCCGGCCCGGACGCCATGAAGCTCTTCCGCTCCGAGGCGCGCCAGCCCTTGCGCCTGCGCGCCCGCATCGTCACCCTCGTGACGTCCCTTGCCTTGCTCGGCTTCATCACGATGAGCGGGGCTGGCTGGTTGATCGTACTGGAGGCCGAGGATCGAATTCTTGATGCGTTTGTGTACGCCGCCGCGCCGCAGCGCAGCCCCGCCACGGCCGGCGAAGCACCTCCGGCCTGGCTCCGAGAGTTCGCTTCAGCGGCAGAACTGCAGGCCGCCACGGGTCTTGAGTCGGTGCCGGCCTCCCCCGGCTGGCATGAGGCCTTCGCGAGCGAGGGCGACCTGCACGCGATCGCGGTCGCCACGTGGAAGGACCGCTGGCGGGTCTGGCAGACGCCGGGCCTGGAAAAGGAGTTTCGTCTGTATGTCCCGGCCGCAGCGACCACTGCAACGTACCAATGGATTGATCTGGCTCCGTTCGAGTTCACCGAGCCGCGGGTGAAGGGCATTCTTCGCGCGGTGCTGCTCCTTGCGGCGGGCGTGGCGGTGATCGCCCTGCTCGTTGGCCTGATGATCACGCGCTGGACGCTGCGGCCCGTCATCGCCCTGACCGATCGCGTCCGCGACACGGCTCCCGTCCCGGCCTTGAGTCATTTCTCGGGCGGCATGGCCGACGACGAGATTGGTTTTCTCGCCCGCGCGCTGGACGAGGCGCGCGCCCGCGAGGCGGGAGCCTGGCGGCGCGAACAACGCTTTATCGCGGACTGCAGCCACGAATTGCGCACGCCTGTGGCGACGCTTCGCTCCGCGGTGGCGCTCTGGCCCGACGTTGAGGCGGAGCCCGAGGCTCGCGCGAAGGTCATGGGCCGCATCGCGCGCGCCGTAACCCGGACGGAGCAGCTGGTCCGTTTCTTCCTCGTTCTCGCCCGGGAGGAACGCGAACGCGCCGAGTCCGGCTGGGTAGCCTTGGATGCCGTGGTCGCGGATCTCGTGGCGGAACTCACGGCGGAGAATTCGGACAGCGGACCCCGGTGGAGCATCAAAATCCCGCCTGAAGCCCGCGTTCAGGCAAGTCGTGATGTGGTCGTCTGCATCCTGCATAACCTCATGGACAACGCCCTCAAACACGCCCGCCCGGCGCAGATCGTGATCTCCTGGGATGGTTACGGCGTCCTCTGCATTGAGGACGACGGCCCGGGATTTCCGGAACTTCGCTCCACGAACGTTCGAGCAGCCAACCCGACGACCACCGGCTACGGCATGGGTTGGGATTTGGTGGAGCGGCTCTGCCACGTGCAGGGCTGGAGCGTGACCCGTTCAACCTCCGGTCTTGGCGGCGCCCGGGTGGACGTAGCGTTCTCCACGAGCAGCCGCGTACAGAAGCCGCATCTCGTTGAGTGAAGTCCGAAGTGGAGCGGCCTGGCTCCGCCCAAACCGGGGCGTCACCACCGGGAGGAGCGAGCGGCCCTCCAGCGGGCGCGGCTCGCCTTTCGGGACGGAATCGGTAACCAATCCATCTACCCCTCCCCATGCGTTTTTCACTCCGCCTGCTTTTGTCCTGCACCGGCTTGCTGCTCAGTTCGTTGCCGCGCCTCGCGGCCGCGGCGGATGACGCGGCTGCGCGCTGGGAGCGCTTTGAACCCGAGTTCCGCGCCTTCGCGGCGGCGGATGCGGCCCAGCCGCCCGTGCAGGGCGGCATTCTCTTTGTCGGTAGCAGCATCTTCCGTCACTGGACCGATGTCCCGACGAGAATGGCACCCCTGCCCGTGCTCAATCGGGCCTTCGGCGGCTCGCGCACGGCGGATCTGCTCGCCCGCTTCGAGCAGGTGGTGCCGCCCTATGCGCCGAAGATCATCGTCTACTACTGCGGCAGCAACGACCTGAATGCCGGCAAGGTGCCGGAAGACCCCGCGGCAATCTTCGCGCGCTTCCGGCAGTTTTCCGAAAAAGTCCGTGCGCTCTCCCCGGCGACCCGCCTCGTGTTTTTGTCGAGCACCCGCTCGCCGGACCGCGTCGCCCGCTGGACCCAGGTCGACCACTACAACGCCCTCGCCCGCGTCTACTGCGCGACGACGCCGAACCACACCTTCGTCGACGTGAACCCCTTGCTGGTCGACGCCGCCGGAAGACCAAGACTCGAACTCTACCGCGACGACCTCCTCCACTTCCATCCCCCGGCCTACCTCGAGTTCACCGAGATCCTCAAGCCCGTGCTCGAGCGCCTCTGGCAGGATGTGAATTCACCGGTGCGGTAAGGCGTTCACCAGGATAGGGTTCTGGCGTGTCTTGATTCATAGCAGGTAACGGCCCGACCCCTTCCGGCTAGGTTGCCGCGACATCGCCGACCGTGACGCGATCTAGCCGATGTCCTGAGTGGTGGGAGGAGTGGTCATGATTAATTCTGCGGTCGAAGGGCAAGCGGAGGCAGATCAAAGTGAAGCACGTCCTCGCGCACGCCGAGCTTGGTGTAGAGCGCGATGGCCGGCGGATCGGTCAGGTCGGCCTGTACGTAAACAACATAGGCGCCGCGCTCGTGCGCGATGCCCTGCAGCGCGCGAATCAGCGCCGTCGCTACGCCCTGTCGCCTAGAAAAGGGGTCGGGCTGCGTATAGTTGTTTCTAGGCAGGTTACCCGTACGAAAGATCATTCGCACCACAAGCTTCCGCAAATATCAGGAGCTGGCGGAACCCGGCCGAGCACGTCTGCTCACTGACCAATGCGGCGACCACGCCCGCCTGAAAAACAACAATACGCGGCCCGACCCCTTCCAGCCACCACCCCTTCCAGCCAGGGCCTACCTCGAGTTCACCGAGATCCTCAAGCCCGTGCTTGAGCGCCTCTGGCAGGACGTAACGTCGCCTTCGCGGTAGCGCGTCGCGGGGCCAAGACTAAACCGCAGGTGGCCACGTGACACCCGCGAGCTCGGGCGGGAGCTGGGTGGGCGAACCAGGGTAATGGCGACCCGGGTCGATCGGGCCGTCGTACTCCTTGTCCGGCGCGCCGACGATGAGCCACAGGACCTCGGCATCGGTGTCGTTGAAGACCTGGCGCAGCTCGGCGGGACCGACGAGCACGCCACCATGGCGCGGGACAGTCAGCGCGGTCTCGCCGATCCGGATGCGCCCGGTTCCCTCGAGCACAAAGTAGAATTCCTCTGCGACCACATGCCGGTGCAGGGTGTTCGCGCTTTTGGGCGGCAGACGCCACAGCCGCGCCCCGAGCAGCTCGCTCCCTGTGCGTTCGAGAAAGTCCGCATTCGGGATGCGCATCAGGTTCGACGGCCGCCATGCGAGCTCGTCCGGGGTGATCAGACGAAAGCCTTCGATCGGTTTCATGGAGGACAGCCTGGAGGCGAACGCAGCCCATTGCACGCCGACAGCCCGTGTACTGTTCCCCCGCATCAACCCCTGTGGCCAACGTACGAAAACAAGCAAACTTGGCCGGCCCCCTGCAGGCTAGCCGCGGCTTAGCCAAGCAGGACCGGATTCAAGGTCCAAACCGTATAAGCGAGGGCCGTGGCAAAGGACACCCACAGGAGATAGGGGACCAGCAGGACGCCCGCTAGGAGACGAATGCGCCAGAAGGCGACCACGGTCGCCAAGATCATAACCCACAGCACCACGATCTCGAAAAACGCCCAGCGTCCCTGATGCCAGGCGAAGAAAAGCCACGACCAGAGCGAATTGAGCGCCAGTTGGACGAGATAAAGCCGGAGCGCGCCGCGCGTGTTCCCGCTCCCCTCACGCCAGACGAGCCAGGAGGCGACGCCCATCATGAGATACAGCACGCTCCAAACCGGACCGAAGAGCGCAGCCGGCGGCGCCCAGCTCGGACGAATCAGCGCTTGGTAGATCTCCGGCGCACGCGTGGAGGCGATCGCGCCGATGGCGGCTGCAACGAAGGCCAGCGCCAGCCATCCGATCAGTCCGGCGATTTGTTTTGAGCGTGGCATCGTGTAAGAGGGGTACACCGCCGATGGACCCGCCCCCAGACCGAAGGTTCACGCCGCGATGGCGTCAACCTATCCCGGTCGGAACGCTTGGCCGACCCCCTCCAGCCAGCCACTTAACTTAGCTCCATTCTACATTGCCCCCTTTCGGGTGGGGCCAATGGACGGGATTCACCTCATATGCACTTGCGGGGAGCTTTCTATTTAGACGTTCTTTTTGCCGGGAATGTAGCGGATGTATTCATTGAAACGGTAGTGGTTCACGTGCGAACTGAAGCCCCAGCTGCGCTGCTAGATCGCGCTGAACGGAGATCATATTCGATGCTCCGGCCAAATTGACTGACTCCGTTCCGTCGATTTGGTGATCGTAGAGTTCCAGCCCTAGAACACTCCCAGATTTCCAATCGCGCCATTCGGTATATCTATATCGATCAGTACGCATCGAGTAACCCATCACTTCTCCTGGTGTCCGGCCATACGCCGGACGCTGATGTTGGGTAAATGCCGC
>CAMAXB010000113.1 GCA_945862035.1 Opitutus sp. GAS368 | reverse complement strand
GCAGCGGGACCTGGCCCATCTGCTTGAGGTACATGCGAACCGGGTCGTCGAGGATGTCGTGCTGCGACGAACGCGTCTCCTCCTCCTCTGCCTCTTCCTGACGCTGCTTGTAGTCGTCGACCTGATCCGGCTCGAGGATCTCGACCTCCAGGTTCTGCAGGATCGAAATGATGTTATCGAATTCCTCCTGGTTTTCGACCGACTCGGGGAGCGCCTCGTTGATGTCGTCCCACGTCAGGTAGCCCTGCTCCTTGGACTGGCGGATGAGCTGGCGGATGCGCTCGTTGACGCTGCCCGTGGCGCCCTCGGCGGGAGCGCCCGCGGCAGGCGGGTTCTGCGCGATGACGGCCTCAACGGCTTCGGACTGGGCATCTGCGGGAGCAGCGGACTTGGCTTTGCGCGGCATGGTTCGTTCGGAGAAAAGATCACGCCGCATCCGGCAGCACAAGGGGCTGACGGAGCTGGCGTTGAAGATCGGAGCGTTCTTTTAAGAGTGAAAAAGGGTCAACCGTACTGTCCGTCTGGTGGTTAGCGAGTGCAAGTTCAATTTCCCTGAGCCGGGGCTCAAGCGCCCGCGTGCGAATCTGTTGTAAACCCTCTATTGCCACTTTCTTGGGATCGTCGAGGGTGGGCGGAGCAAAGAGCAGGGAGGCGATGAGGGACTTCTCGGCCTCGGTCTCGAGCAGGGGGTCGAGGTGCTGAGTACCTGGCCAGGCGCCCTGTTCAAACTCGGCCAGAAAGCGGTTCAGCAGGGCTCCGGCGGGGTGGGAGGTGTCGATCCAATCGTGCGGGACCACGTGGCTCAGGGCGCGGCCGATGGCCTCGAAGTGGAGGCAGATCAGCAGCAGGTCGTGTTCGGGTGGGATGCCCGTCGTCTTGGGTTTTGGCTCGGCCGCGGGCGGCGAGGGCGCGGCGTTCACGCGCGGGCCGCCTTGGCGGAGGAAGGCTTCGAAATCGCGCAGCAAGGCGGCGGGCGGCAGGCGCAGCGCCTGCGCCGCCTCTTGGATGAAGCCGGTGCGGGCGACCTCCGACTCGGCGGCCGCGACGATCTCGAAAAGAGCCCGCGCGGCGCGCGCCTGCTGTTCGGGCGTGGCGTGAGCCGCATCGGGCAGAATGGCCTGGCTTGCGTGGGCCATGGCGGAGCGGGCGCTGCGCCGCACGTCCTCGTAGCCTGCGATGCCGCGTTCCAGGAAGAGAAGGTCGGGATCGAGTTTCTCCGCGCCACTCAGGGTGAGGAAGCGGATTTCCAAACCGGCCTTCAGCGCCATGGGCAGGAAGCGCAGCGCTGCTTTCTGTCCGGCGGAATCGCTGTCAAAGAAACACTCGACCTGCGTGTGGTAGCGGCGCAGCAGCACCAGCTGGCCCTCGGTGATCGATGTTCCCTGCGGGGCGATCGCGGTCTTGAGCCCCACGCTCCAGGCGCGCAGGGCGTCGAGCTGGCCCTCGACCATCACGAAGGGCTTGCCCTCGCCGACCTGCGTGCGGGCCCGGTCCAGATTGAAGAGGAGATTACCCTTGGTGAAGATGGGCGTTTCCGGCGAGTTCACGTACTTGGCCTCGCGCGCGGGGTCGTCGGCGGGCGTGAGATCCGTCTGGCGCGCCGTGAACGCGACCACCCGGCCCTGATGATCGCGGATCGGGATCATCAGTCGCCCCCGGAAGCGCGGCTTGAGCGAGCCGAGCGAGAGGATTGAGCCCTCGCGCAGGAAAAACAGGCCGCACTGGCGCAGCGCCTCCTCGGAAAACTTTCGCTTGAGCACCACGGCACCAAGCGAGTTGTCCGCGGGCTCGGCCACGCCGATCTTGAACTCGTCCGCCAGCTCCAGCGCGAAGTGGCGCTTGTCCCGCCAGTACGCGCGCATCCAGTCCCCCGCCGGCCCATTCGCCTTGAAGAGCTGATGGTAGTGCTCCGCCGCGACCTCGTGCAGGTCGAAGAGCTCCTGGCGCAGCGAGCGCTCCTCGCGCGTGGGACCGGCCCCGTCCTCGTACTCGATCGGGACTGCAAAACGCTGCCCGAGCGCTTCGATCGCCTCGTTGAAATTCAGGCCCTCGGTCTCGCGGACAAAGGTGATGATGTCGCCCGACTTGCCGCAGCCGAAGCACTTGTAGACCCCCATGTCGGGGTTGACGTGAAACGAGGGCGATTTCTCGTTGTGGAAGGGACAAAGCCCCTTGAAGCGCGATCCGGCCTTTTTCAGGGTCGCGACCCGCGACACCACGTCCACGATGTTCACGCGACTCCGGAGGTCGCGGATACAAGTGGGTTTGATCATGGGCATGGCGTGAGACCGGAGCGAAGGCGGGCTTGGCTGAAAATCGTTCCCGTTCTTTGTTCTCTTTATCGTTCTCGGACCTGAATCAGGAAGAGCAAAGAATGATAAAGAGAACCAGAACGAGGGGACCACCGAGCTGCCGCGCCCCGACAGGACGGAGAATGGACATTTGGGCTGCCCTGTGCTCTGTCAAGGTCGGCTCATGCGGGAGGAAACATTCCTTCGCGGATGGGTTCTTATCCTCCATGCGCCTCGCTTTCTCCCGCTTTTCTCCTCTGCGCTCCCTGGCCGCCCTTGCAATCGTCGCGACCATCGTTTCACCCGCCCTGCGAGCCCAGCTGCCGCCCCCCGCGGCGCCGGTCCCGGTCTGGGAATCGACCCTGCCGACTTACGAGCTCGCGGACTACGCGCGGGAAGTGGAACTCCTGGTGCAGAAGTATGAGGCCTCCGTCGGCCAGCCCATCGTGCCGGGCGAAAAGCGGCGCGTCGGCATCAAGATCTACACCGACTCCGGTCCCGGTCTCGCCACCCCCGTGCCCCTCGTGAAGGCCATCATTGCCTCCCTCGAGCGTCGGGGCTTCACCCGGGAAAACATTTTCCTCGTGGGCCTCAACCAGCTGCGCCTACGGCTCACGGGGTTTCTGCCTTCCCTCGTTTCCGGACGGACTCCCTTTGAGGGCCATCCGGTCTACGTGCTCGAGTCCGGACGCTACTACGACCCGGTCTGGTTCTACGATAGCCCGCTCCCGTCTCGTTTTGACCCGGTGTTTGCCGAGAAGCAGGTCGAGGGCATTGATGGCGACACCAGCGTCGAGCAGGACCGCAAGAGCTTCCTCGCCACGCCGCTCTTTCTTGAGGCCGATTTCTGGATCAATCTACCGGTCTACACCGACCACCCGGTGCTCGGCGTGAACGGCGCCCTCGTCAATGCGACCCTTTGGAACGCCTCAAACACCGCCCGATTCTTCCGGTCACCGGCCAACGCCCCCGCTGCCGTGGCGGAGATGAGCGCCATCCCGGAACTTCGCCAGACCTGGCTTTTCACCATCGCCAGCCTGGAACGTTACCAGTTCATTGGGGGGCCATACTTCAACTCTCTCTACACACGATCCGAACCTCGGATTTGGTTGAGCTCTGACCCTGTAGCCTTGGACACCCTGATGCTTGGCCGGATTAATGAATGGCGGAAGCGCACGGGTTTCCAACCGGTTTCAGATGAAATTCGGACACTGGAGTTCGCCGAGATCCTCGGGGTTGGCACGAAGAGCACCCTCGACACGCGCTTCTTAAAAGCCGCGCCGTAAGGCCCCGATAATCAGCAGGTTTTAGCCGCGGATCGACCCGGATAATCGAGGATTCAGTCCAGATGAGGATCGGTGGCCCGAGCTTTGGTCTTGTCTCGATCCGTGTTCATCCGTGTCCATCCGTGGTCAACGGCTTGGATTCTCTTCAGCTCCTTGTAAAAATCCCCTTGTCTCCCCCGCGCCCCTGCGTCCTTTTCGAGTCTGCATGACGTCTGCCGCCTACCTTCCGATCCTGATCCAAGTCATCCTCGCGACGGGCGTGGGCTTGGCGATCCTGACCGTGAACCGCGTGCTCGCGCAGCGAGTCCGGACCAAGAATGCGATCAAGGACTCCGCCTATGAGTGCGGCGTGAAGTCCGAGGGCGTCATCCACACCCGCTTCTCGGTCAAATTCTATGTCACGGCGATGCTCTTTATCCTCTTCGATATCGAAGTGGTGTTTCTGATCCCGTGGGCGTTTATCTACCGCGACTTCCTCGCCAATAACATCGCGATCCTCTCGCCGATCCTCTTCTTCCTTTTCGTGCTCGTGCTCGGCCTTGTCTACGAGGTGAAGAAGGGCGCGCTCGAGTGGGAGAAGTAAGTGCGTTCGAGCCCCGGAGAAACGCCACGCAACCGAGGCTGATCTGGGGGTTTCCGGTCGGACCGGAATGACGCCGGAAGATTGGTCCTGGAATCACTCAACCGATGCGCCTCGATAAAATCATTGCCCGCGGGCGCATCATCGACCTCCGCAGCTCCGACATGCGGGGTGCGTTGGAAGAGCTGCTGAATGTCTCGATCGCGAAGTTTCCCGACCTGAAGCGCGACTCGCTCCTGCGCGGGCTGCTTGCGCGCGAGAGCACGATGACGACCTACCTGGGGTTCGGCGTCGCCCTGCCGCACGTCCGCGTGCGCATGGACCGGCGTTACGTGCTTGCGATCGGCCGCAGTCGCGCGGGGATCCGCCACGACGGCACGAAGGACGACGAACGCGCCCACCTCGTCCTCATGCTCATCGCGGACGAGAAGGCCCGCGACTACCTCCAGGTCTTGGCCGCCATCGCCCGGCTGGTGAAGGAGCCGGATCTGGTCAGGAGCCTGCTTGAGGCACCCAGCACGAATGACCTCTACGAACGGCTCATCGCGGGCTTCAGCGGCATTCTGTCGCGCCCGGTTCAGGCCCGGCAGAACCGCATCAACCGCCTGATGATCCGCGAGGCCGACCGCGTGGCCCGCGGAGCCGACTGCCAGGCGATCTTCGTTTTTGGTGACACCTTTATCGGCGGTCTTGATCCGGGACCGTGGTTTCCCAAGACCAAGACGATCCTGGTCACCCGCAATCTGGTCGAACCCGGCGACGACCAGCGCGGTTTTACCGAAGTGATCCAAGTCCGGTCCTTTTCCCACCAGCGGATGGCGCAGCTGCGCAGCGCGATGCTCGTCGCGCTGACCCGCGGGATCATCACCTTCACCGACCGTATCTGCTGTGTGGGTGGCATCAGCGGCAGCAATCAGTTCGACACGGTCGGCGTAGTCGACGTCGAGCGTGAGTTCCAGACTCTCCTGACCGGTCATGCCGACCTGCTGCCGGAGGACGTCAAACCCGAGGTGCTGGAGCGGGTGCTCGCGGTCGCCACCGAGCTGGCGGTCGAGGGCCGCGAGGGGCGTCCGGTGGGCTGCCTTTTCGTGGTGGGCGACACCCAGCACGTGGAGAAGCTGGTCAAGCCGCTCGTGTTGAATCCATTTTATGGCTACAAGGAAGAGGATCGGAACATCCTCAATCCTTTCATGGACGAGACGGTGAAGGAATTTTCGTCCATCGATGGCGCCTTCGTGATCCGGGGCGATGGCGTCGTCGTCTCGGCCGGCAGCCTGGTCCAGGCCCCGAATTCCGAGTTCATGCTGCCGGGCGGGCTGGGCAGCCGGCATGCCGCCGCCGCCGCGGTGAGCGTGGCCACGCAGTGCATCTCGATCGTGGTCTCCTCCAGCACCGGCCAGGTCACGCTCTTCCGCCGGGGTGTCATGCTGCCGATGACGGAAAAGCGGATGAGCGCGGGCGGGTGAGTTGGACGGAGCGTTCACCACGAAACCGTCGAGTGCCCGGAAACCGGAGGGCGGGCCGGAATGCTTTCGGGCGGTGCGGTATCCTACCTCCTCCCAGCCATGATCGGCCTTCAATCAGCCTCCCGCGAATCCACGCGAATTTCCGCGAATCGCGAAATCCGGACCCAGTCAGAGTTTGAATTCGCGCTGATTCGCGCGATTTGCGGGCGGGTCTCATTTGAGTCTTCGTAAGTCCCATTCTGTGTGTTCCGTGTATTCCGTGGTATCCCTCTCTGATTCCGTGGTTGCGTAACGAATGTGCGCCGCCGTCGTCTCTACGCCCAGCGCTCCGATGACCCCTTCCTCGCTCCCCGACGCCCGCACCGCCCGTCTGCCCTGGCTCCTGCTGCTGTTCATCGGCAGCGGCGCGGCGGCCCTGATCTACGAGATCGTCTGGTTCCAGCTGCTGCAGCAGGTGGTGGGCGCGTCCGCGGTTTCGCTGGCCGTGTTGCTGGGCACCTTCATGGCCGGCATGTGCCTGGGCAGTCTCTGGTTTCCGCGACTGGTGCCGGCCCGCTACCATCCGCTCAAGGTCTATGCGGTCATCGAGGTGCTGCTCGCGCTCTTTGCCCTGGCCGTGATGTACGGCCTGCCCGTGGCGGGGCGCGCCTACCTCGCGGCGACTGGCCATGGGATGCCCTCGATCGTGCTGCGCGCCCTGATCTGCGTGATCATCCTGCTCCCGCCGACCCTGCTCATGGGAGCAACCCTGCCGGCGGTGGCGCGGTGGGTGGAGTCCACCCCGCGCGGCGTTTCCTGGCTCGGCTTCTTTTACGGCGGAAATCTGGCGGGTGCGGTCACGGGCTGCCTGTTCGCGGGTTTCTATCTGCTGCGCGTGCACGACCTGGCAACCGCGACCTTCACCGGCATGGCGCTGAACCTCGCGGTCGCCGGCATCGCCCTTCGGGTGGCGCGCGGCACGGTGGGCGGCACCGGGAACGTCGAGGAAGCCAGCGCGCCCGTCCCGCGCACCACGACGCTTTATGCCGTCGTCGCAATCTCCGGCCTCTGCGCACTGGGCTCGGAGGTGATCTGGACCCGGCTGCTGTCGCTCCTGCTCGGCGGCACTGTCTACACCTTTTCAATCATCCTCGCGATGTTCCTGACCGGACTCGGCATCGGCAGCACGCTGGGTTCCTTCCTCGCCCGCACCGCGGTGCGGCCCGCGCTCGTGCTGGCGGGCTGCCAGATCGCGGCGGCGGTCGGAATGGTCTGGGCGGGCACCATGATCAATCGCTGGCTGCCGGCCTGGCCGGTGCAGGCCAACCTGACGTCGAATCCGTGGATGCTGTTCCAAGTCGATCTCGTGCGCAGCGCCCTCGCGGTGCTGCCGGCGGCGATTGCCTGGGGGGCGACCTTTCCGCTCGCCCTCGCGTTCCTCGCCCGGCGGGGCGCCGAGCCCGGTCGGTTGGTGGGACGGCTCTACGCCGCCAATACGGTCGGCGCGATTCTGGGCGCCACCCTCATTGGCCTGGTGCTCGTCCCCGCCTTTGGCACCCAGCAGACCCAGCGATTCCTTGTGCTCGCCGCCGTGGCCGCAGCCCTGGTCCTCCTCCTGCAGAATATCAACCTGCGGCAGGCGGTCCCGCTGGTCGCGATGCTCGCGTTCTTCGGGGTGGGGTTCGCCTGGCTCGTCCCGCCCGTGGCCGAGAGCCTGGTCACGTATGGCCGCCATGCGTCGCGCATGGATTTCAAGCCGGTCCTGCTCTACCTGGGCGAGGGCATGAATTCCTCGGTCGCCGTGACCGAGCGGCCCGCCCCGGAAAGGGGTGTGTATCGGAATTTCCATGTCAGCGGCAAGGTGGAGGCGTCCACCGATCCCTATGACATGCGCCTGCAGCGCATGCTCGGCCATATGCCGGCCCTCGTGCATCCCGCGCCCAAGTCGGTCCTGATCGTCGGCTGTGGCGCCGGGGTCACCGCTGGCTCGTTCATCGTCCACCCGTCGGTGGAGCGGATCGTGATCTGCGAGATCGAACCCCTGATCCCGGGCGTGGTGGCCAGTTACTTCAGCCGGGAGAACCACAATCTGCTGACCGATCCGCGCGTGGAAATCGTCTATGACGATGCCCGCCATTTCATCATGACGACGAAGGAGAAGTTCGACGTCATCACCTCCGATCCCATTCATCCCTGGGTCAAGGGCGCGGCCTCCCTCTACACGCAGGAGTACCTTGAACTGTGCAAGGCGCGCCTCAATCCGGGCGGCGTCATCGGCCAGTGGGTCCCGCTCTATGAAAGCAGTTCCGAGGTTGTCAAAAGCGAGGTCGCGACCTTCCTCCAAGTGTTTCCCGAGGGCAGCATCTGGGGCAATCAAATGGATGGCTCGGGCTACGACACCATCATGCTGGCGCGGCTTGAGCCAATGAAGCTCGACATCGATGCACTCCAGGCCCGGCTTGAACGGCCGGACCACGCGGGGGTGCGCGCCTCCATGCATGCCGTCGGCTACTCGAGCGTGTTCGACCTGTTCGGCACCTTTGCGGCCAAGCAGTCGGACCTCGTGGGCTGGCTGGCGGGCGCAGAGATCAATCGTGAGTCCAATCTCCGACTCATGTACCTCGCCGGCCTCTCCGCCAACACCCAGATGGCCGACACCATCTACCGCGAGATCACCTTCAACCGGGAGTTCCCTGACGATATCTTTGCGCCGTCCTCAGAGGCCGGTCGGACTCGTCTCCGGAACATCATGGGGCCCTGAGTGGAGCACGTGCCCGGGACCGACCGCGAATTGCGCAAATCGGCACGAATTCTCTGAAAGGGAGGAGCTTGGCAAAAGGCCGTGATCCGAATCCGCGCGTGACGGCGTCAGAATCTGGTCATTCCGCAATCCGTCTTCCGAGATCCGCAATCTCCGCGGCCGCCAGCCGGGGCCTACTTTGGGGTTGCGCCGGGCGGGCGGGCGGCTTTTCTCTGACCCTTCAATCCATTTAAATCACCATGCAAGAAGTCGTCACCCTGGAATGCACCGAGGCCAAGAAAGAGGGCAAGCCCGCCTCCCGCTACCTCACCAAGCGCAACAAGAAGACCGTCACGGAGCGCATTGAGAAGAAGAAGTACAATCCGCACCTCAAGCGTCACACGCTCCACAAGGAGATTAAGTAACTCTTTTCGAGTCACTTAGCTAAATTTCGGCCGGATCGCCCTGCGGTCCGGCCTTTTTCGTGTCCAGTGCAGGGGAGCGGGTATCGGGCGGGGTCTACTTGGAGAATGGAGCTGGGCTCGCTGAGCCCGGGGTTTGAGGTGGAGCGTGTTGCCCTCAACACGGTGGTTTGAAGTCCGGCCGATGCAACGCGTTGAGGGCAACGCGTTCCACCTTCGGACCGGGGTCAGCGACCCCAGCTACATCCGACACTCGTGTCCATCCGCGTTATCCGCGGAACGTTCCTGTCTGGACTCAGGTCGGCTGACCGTACGCGGAAGCCTC